>JBIQMF010000222.1:0-2908 GCA_044463545.1 Solirubrobacterales bacterium | reverse complement strand
TCACGAGGCCGGAGCCGGGCACCACCATCGCGAGGCGCACGTTCGGCGCCACCTTGCGGCCCAGGCGCCGCACCACGGCGGCGGCCTCGCGCATGTCCTCGATGCGCGAATTGGTGCACGAGCCGATGAACACCTTGTCGATCAGGATGTCGGCCATCGGCTTGTTCGGCTCGAGCGCCATGTACTGCAGCGCGCGCTCCATCGCGCCGCGCTTGACCGGATCCTTCTCGCGCTCGGGGTCGGGCACGCGGTCGTCGATGGACAGCACCATCTCGGGCGAGGTGCCCCAGGTCACCTGCGGGCGGATCGTGGCGGCGTCGAGCTCGACCACGGCGTCCCAGTGCGCGTCGGCGTCGGAGTACAGCGTGCGCCAGTAGGCGACGGCCTGCTCCCACTCCACGCCCTTCGGGGAGAAGGGCCGGCCCTTCACGTAGCCGATGGTGGTGTCGTCCACGCCGACGAGCCCGGCCCGCGCGCCGGCCTCGATCGCCATGTTGCACACCGTCATGCGCCCTTCCATGCTGAGCGCGCGGATGGCCGACCCGGCGAACTCGATGGTGTGGCCCGTGCCGCCGGCCGTGCCGATCCTGCCGATGATGGCCAGCACGATGTCCTTGGCGCCGCAGCCCTTGGCGAGCCTGCCCTCGACGCGGATCAGCATGTTCTTCGCCTTCTTGGCGAGCAGCGTCTGCGTGGCGAGCACGTGCTCCACTTCGCTGGTGCCGATGCCGTGCGCCAAGGCGCCGAAGGCCCCGTGCGTGGACGTGTGCGAATCGCCGCACACCACCGTCATGCCGGGCAGCGTGGCGCCCTGCTCCGGGCCGATCACGTGGACGATGCCCTGCCGGCGGTCGTTCATCTTGAACTGCGTGATGCCGAAGCGGTCGCAGTTGGCGTCGAGCGTGTCGACCTGCAGGCGCGACACCGGGTCGGCGATGCCGTGCGAGCGGTCGGTGGTCGGCACGTTGTGGTCGCTCACCGCGAGGTTGGCCGACACCCGCCAGACCTTGCGGCCGGCAAGGTCGAGGCCCTCGAACGCCTGCGGGCTGGTGACCTCGTGCACCAGGTGGCGGTCGATGTAGAGCACGGACGTGCCGTCGTCCTCGGTATGGACGACGTGCTCGTCCCAGATCTTGTCGTACAGCGTGCGGCCCATGCGTGTCTCTGCCAGGTGTGTCTGCCCCTGCCTCGCTCGGCAGGAAACCTGCAATTTTAGGCGTTCGGGCCGCGGCTGCAGGCCCGCGGGCGCATTTCCGGGCGCCATGGAAAAAGCCCCGGGCCTTGCGGCGCGGGGCTCCTGCTTGCCGGTCCGCGGCGGGGATCAGCGCTGGGCGAGCGGCTGCACGTCGCGCCGGGTCGAGCCGGTGAAGAGCTGGCGCGGGCGGCCGATCTTGTACTCGGGGTCGCTGATCATCTCGTTGAGCTGGGCGATCCAGCCCACCGTGCGGGCCAGCGCGAAGATGGCCGTGAACAGGCTGACCGGGATGCCGATCGCGCGCTGCACGATGCCGGAATAGAAGTCGACGTTCGGGTACAGCTTGCGCGACACGAAGTAGTCGTCCTCGAGCGCGATCTTCTCCAGCTCGATCGCGATGTCGAGCAGCGGGTTGGTGCCCGTCACCTCGAACACGTCCATCGCCGCTCTCTTGATGATCTTGGCGCGCGGGTCGTAGTTCTTGTAGACGCGGTGGCCGAAGCCCATCAGGCGCTCGTTGCCGGCCTTCACGCTGGCCAGGAAGTCGGGGATGTTCTCGACGCTCTTGACGCGCGCCAGCATGCGCAGGACGGCCTCGTTGGCGCCGCCGTGCAGCGGGCCGTAGAGCGCGGCGACGCCGGCTGCGATGGCGCTGTAGGGGTCGACCTGGCTTGAGCCGACGGCGCGCACGGCGCTGGTCGAGCAGTTCTGCTCGTGGTCTGCGTGCAGGATGAAGAGCGTGTCGAGCGCGCGCGCAAGCCGCGGGTCGGGCTCGTACTTGAGCTCGGTCATCTTGAACATCATCCCGAGGAAGTTGCTGGCGTAGTCGAGGTCGTTGTCGGGGTAGACGTAGGGCATGCCCTGCGTGTGCCGGTAGGCGAAGCCGGCCAGCGTGGGCATCTTGGCGATCAGCCGGATCGCCGCCATCCGGCGCTCTTCGGGGTCGCCGATGTTTTTCGAGTCGGGGTAGAAGGTCGAGAGCGCGCCGACGGTCGCCAGTAGCATGCCCATCGGGTGGGCGTCGTAGCGGAAGCCCTGCACGAAGACCTTGAGGTTCTCGTGGACGAAGGTGTGCATCGTGATCTCGTGCGTCCACTGGGCCAGCTGGTCCTCGGTCGGCAGCTCGCCGTGGATGATGAGGTAGGCGACCTCGAGGTAGGTGCAGTGCTCGCAGAGCTGCTCGATCGGGTAGCCGCGGTGCTGGAGGATGCCCTTGTCACCGTCGATGTAGGTGATCGCGCTGCGGCACGACGCGGTGTTCGTGAACGCCGGGTCGTAGGTCATGAGACCAAAGTCTTCTTCGTCAGTCTTGAACTGACGGAGGTCCATCGCGCGCACCGTTCCGTCGGTGATCGCGAGGTCTTCTGAGGCGCCGGTCCGGTTGTCGGTGAAGGTTGCGGTCTGCGAATCGGCGATGCGCGCGTCCGGCGAGTCCACTACCTGGGCCTGATCATCGGCCATCTTTGAGCTCCTGCTTCTCGTCACGTTTGGGTTCGCAAGAGATTATGTACCAGCGCGATGCAATCTCGTACAGCATCGGTCGAAAGTTTGCGCGCAGGCGCATCAGCTGGCAGGCAGATCAGGCAGGGGCGCGCGGCGTCCGGTGGGCGCGACGAGCGTGAGGCTCAGGCCGGCGCGGGCAGCCGAGGGCGCTCAGGCCGAGGGCTTGATGCCGGCGGGCAGCTGCGCTGCCTCGTCGTGCTCGCCGTGCTG
>JBIQMF010000221.1:0-2908 GCA_044463545.1 Solirubrobacterales bacterium | reverse complement strand
GTCGTGACGAGCTTCTCGGTCTCCGCCATCCCGGCATTCGAGAGCACGAGCTTGGTCAGCAGCCCGCCGACCACGGTCATGCCCAGCACGAGTGCCGCGAAGAAGCGGCTGTAGTCGGCAAACTCGACAGCGGGCCGTGAGCCCGCGGCGGCGTGCACGGCCTCGTCGACCGCGGAGACCGTGCCGTGCGCCATCCAGACCAGCGCGACTGCGGCGACCACCAGCGGCAGCGCATAGAAGGCCGCGGCGATCGTGTACGAACGCGGCAGCGGCATCGACAGCAGCCAACGCCTCATGCCACGCCCCCGGAGCGGTCGTCGGAGAAGCGACGCGTCAGCTCGCGCAGTGCGACGGCAGTCGCAGAGACGCGCTGGGCCGCTGCCGTGACCTGCTGCGACGACGCCGAAGTCTGTTGCGTGGAGGCCGAGACCTGCTCGGTTGAGGCGCTTGACTCCTGCGCGACGGAGGCGACCTCTTCGATCTGTTCGCGCACCCGACTTGCGTCGCCGGAGATGAGGCGCGCCAGCACCGCCACCTCGAGCGAGCTCTCGTGGAAGGTGCGCACAGCGCCGCTGATGTCGAAGAAGAGCTGCCGGTTGCGGCTTACGGCCTCAAATCCCGTGTCGACGGTCCCCATGCCCTGCTCGAAGGCTCTGACTGCCTCCTCCGTCTGCGCCTGGATGTCGTCGATCAACTGCGCGATGCTCTCGGCCGACTGCTGCGAGTCCTCGGCCAGCTTGCGCACCTCCTCGGCGACCACGGCAAAGCCCTTGCCCTGCTCGCCGGCGCGCGCCGCCTCGATCGCCGCGTTGAGCGCCAGGAGATTCGTCTGCGCCGAAATGTTGGTGATGGCGCTGACGATCTCATCGATGTCGGCCGAGGTCTCTGACAGCGACTTGACCATCGCGACGGCCTCGCGCGTCGCCGACCGCACCGTCTCCATGGCGCGTTGGATCTCGGTCGCGTGCTGCACGCCGACCTCGGTCAGTCGCTCGGCACCGGCGCTCTCGCCCTGTGCTTCTTCGGACTGGGCGGCGGCCTCGGCGACGGCGTTCTCGATCTGCGCGATCACGCCCGAGGCCTCGGTTATCAAGGTCACCTGGTGCGCGGCGCCCTCGCTGATGGCGCTGATCGACTGGGCCACCTCACCGATGGCGTGGCCGGAACTCTCGGAGGTCTCGGCCATTGCACCTGCCGCGTCCGAGAGCTCGTCGGCCGCGCGTTCGATGCGCTCCACGGTTGCGGCGAAGGAGGCGACCATCTTGCCCAGTGACTCCTGGATGTCCCCGATCTGGCTGCCGTTGTCGCGCACCACCCGCACCGAAAGGTCGCCCTGGCCGACGCGACGGGTCGCCGCGATCAGCTCCTCGAGCCAGATCTGAGAGACGCGCGAGGTCACGCGAACGCCGCCGATCGTGATGATGGCCACCCACAGCGCCGCGGCCAGCAGGCCGACTGCCAGACGGTTGAAATCGCCGTGCACGACGTCGGCTGCTGCCTGCAGCTCGGCAGCCGTCGAGCCGGGTCTTGCGGCGAGGTCATTGAAGCTTGCCGTACTCGAGACGAGGTCACCACCGGCGACGACGGCCAACAGCAGCGCGGGCAGCGCGCCGACCAGCACGAGCAGCCCGACCACGTAGGGCTTGCGCCCCGCGTCGAGGTCGAGGAACCACTGCGGGAGCAGGCGCTGCGCTCTTGAGAGTCTTGGCTTGGTGGATGCTGGGTTGCTCATCGCGAGAGGGGTTGCGTCAGCGGGCAGCAGCTGCGCGCGGCGTCGTCACGGGATCACGCCGGCGCGACGCCCGCCTCTCTTCCCAGCTGTCCGCCAGTGCTCAGCTGTCCGCCTGAAGCGCGCCGACCGGACACTCTGCGATCAGCCCTCGAGCGCCTTGCCGACGGCCTCGATGACCTCGGCCGGGTCGAAGGGCTTGACCACGAACGCCTTGGCGCCCGTGTCGAGGCACTCCTGGACCACGGTCTCCTCGCCGAGGGCGCTGCACATGATCACGCGGGCCTCTGGCGCGGTGGCCATGATGTGGTTGAGCGCACCCATGCCGTTGCGCTCGGGCATCGTGATGTCGAGCATCACGAGTTCGGGCTGCAGCGAGCCGTAGAGGTTGATCGCCTCGTTGCCGTCCTCGGCCTCGGCCACGACGTCGTGGCCCTCGCCGGTCAGGATGTCGTTCAGGCGCTTGCGCATGAACATCGAGTCGTCTGCGATCAGGATCGTTGCCATAGGTTGGGGTTCGAGCTTTCGACTACGTGGTGGGATCGGGAGGGTCGGAACTGAAAACGTCGTCCGGGAAGTCGTCTGCCTCAGGATCGGCGGGCAGTGGCGAAACCTTAACCTGCAGTGGACGCGCAGACCCCGGCAGCTTGACGGGCTCGCCGACGCCGCTGCGGACCGTGACGGCGAGATCCGCCAGCGTCAGATGGACGCTGCGACCGAGTTGCCCGCCGACGTCCTCGGAGGCGATCCCGATGCCGTGCCGGGCCAGCTCCGCGCGGGCGGCAGCGATGTTGCGCTCGCCGACTGCGGCCAGACGACTCGTGTGCTTGCCGCCGAACATCGTGGCGCCGCCGACGAGCACCGCGTAGGTGTCCTCGGGCTTCACGCGCAGCGGTCGCAGCTCGTTCAACATCGCGCCGACCGCCGTGTCGGCAAATTTTGCGGGTGGAGCCTCGCGGCCGCCGGTCATGCGCGCCGTCGGCAGCACGACGTGGGCCAGCGCCGCCGCCTGCCGCTCGGGTGCCACCAGGATGATCGCGACGCACGATCCCAGCCCGATCACAGAGAAGGCATCACGCCTGTCGCGCGACGCCGCCATCTCACCCATCCGGACCGGGATCAGGTTGGCCGCCGATGATTCGGCGGCGGCGTTCATGCGTCGCTGCCGATGTTCTCGAT
>JBIQMF010000220.1:0-2924 GCA_044463545.1 Solirubrobacterales bacterium | reverse complement strand
CTGCGCGCCCGCGGCGCGTAGGCTTGACCCGTGATCATCTACGGGAGAAACCCTGTGCGCGAGGCCCTGCGCGGACCGCGCGACGTCAGCCGCGTATGGGCCACCCAGGCCGCGGCCAAGGAGTCATGGCTGCGCAAACTGGTCGGCGATGAAGTGATCGAGCGGGCGGCGACAGACGAGCTTGCGGCGCTCGCGGGCAGCGAGACCCATCAAGGCGTCGTCGCCGAGGTCTCGGAGTATCGCTACGCCGTGGCCGCCGAGCTGCTGGCGGACGAAGATGCGCTGGTCCTCGTGCTCGACGAGATCCAGGACCCGCAGAACCTGGGCGCGCTGGCGCGCGTGGCCGAATCGGCCGGCGCAAGCGGCATGGTGATTGCCGAGCGGCGATCGGCCGAGGTCACCGCGGCAGCTTGCAAGGCCAGCGCCGGCGCAGTCGAACACCTGCGCATCGCCCGCGTCGGCAACATCGCCGACTTTCTCAGCAGCGCAAAGGCGGCCGGCGCATGGGTGTACGGCGCTGCGGCCGAGGGCGAGCTCGCGTACAACCAACCCGACTACAGCGGCCGCGTCGTGATCGTGGCCGGCTCCGAGGGCAAGGGGATGCGGCCCAAGGTCGCAAAGACCTGCGACGCGCTCGTCTCGATTCCGCAGCTGGGCAAGGTCGAATCGCTCAACGTCAGCACGGCCACCGCCGTCCTGCTCTACGCCGTCCTGGCCTCGCGCGGCCGCTGACCCGGCCCCCTGCGCAGGGCTCGGGTGCAAGCAATCCTGCAGAAATCCCTGCCGCAAAGCAGAGTTGCCATAAAAGCGCAATAATTGCCGTCCGACGTTAAACCTAAAGTCCAGCTTCAGGTTCGAGGTCCCGGTTCGCCGGCCTCGTGATCAGATGGACTGAAGGACACATAGAAGATCCATTTGACGCAAGTTGGGAGGCATGCGTCACGACCAATGGTGATGACCGCGGACACGGGTTTCCAAAAGCGCGTGTTTGCAGGTATTTCGCCGTATTGGAGGCACCGTGACAACTGCATCCCAGGCAGCCGCTGTACCGGCAGAACCGCTCGAATCAGTCGAAGAGATGGCCCCCCGCACCAACGCGGGGCGCATTCGGCAAAAGTCTAAAGCTCTACCTGAGGTTGACGATCACTACCTCATCGCCCTCGCAAAGTCCGGAAACAGCGAGGCCTACGAGATGGTGGTCAAGCGCTACTACGGATTCGTCCGACTCAAGGCGTCGAGCTACTTCCTCATCGGTGGCGACTCCGACGACCTCATCCAGGAGGGGCTCGTCGGTCTCTACAAGGCCATCCGCGACTATCGCACCGACCGCGAGAGCAGCTTCCGCAACTTTGCCGAGCTGTGCATCACGCGTCAGATCATCACCGCCGTCAAGACCAGCACGCGCAACAAGCACGCGCCGCTCAACCAGTACGTCTCCTTCAACGCCCCTCCGGGCGTCAGCGACGACGACGGCGACCAGACCCTCGACGAGATGCTCCCCGGCAGCCACGTCCACGACCCGGTCGTCCAGGTGATCAGCTCCGAGGAGCTGACGAGCCTCGTCGGTTGCCTGCAGGCCAACCTCAGCGAGCTCGAGGGTGACGTGCTGAGGCTGTACCTCGACGGCCACTCCTACGAGGCGATCGGCGAAGAGCTCGGCTGCGACGCCAAGACCGTCGACAACGCGTTGCAGCGCGTCAAGCGCAAGGTCGGCAGCCACCTCGACGAGCGCAATGTGGTGCTGTGATCCGGCGTTGACCCACGCTTCTGTGTTGGATTCAGGGGCCCTGTCGCGTGATGCGGCGGGGCCTCTTGTGCGTCCGGGGACGCGTCAGCTGCCGACGTCGCGCCGCTCAAAGAGCAGCGCGGAGCACACCGTAAACGCACAGGCGACGGCGCTCATCGCCAGCATCTGCCATACCACCGGGCCTTGGTTCAGCCACTCGGTGTAGTAGCTCCAGGGGTTGATGTCGGCCAGCCCCGAGAGGCTCGAGACGAGCGACGACAAGACGCTGAGCAGGTAGATCACGATGAGAAACGCGCCGCCGGCGGCAGTCGGCAGCGTGCTGTGCCCGCTGACGCCGCAGATCAACGCTCCGACGGCGGTGACGGTCATGGCCAGTGGAAAGAGGCAGATCGTCGCCTGCGCCGTCTCGCCGAAACCGAGGTCCACCCCCAGGGCGCGGGCGCTCACCACGGCGCTGGCGAGAATGGCCAGAAGGCCCATCAGCAGTGCCAGCGTCGCCGCCAGCGCGGCCGCTGCGATCAGCCGGCTGCGTCCCAGCGGCAACGCCAGCAGCGGCGTCAGGTATCGCCGGTCTTCGGCACCTGTGACAGCGCGCACGAAGACTCCCAGGGGCAGGAACGAGACGGCCAGCGGCAACATCATGCCGAAGAGTTCGAGCCGCAGGTAGCCGATGGCCGTGTCGATCTGGGCGATCGACTCGGCACCGAGCGCGCGCAGCAGTTCTTCGGGGTACTGGTCGACGAGCGTGCCGAGGTCGTCGGGCATCGCGGGGAAGATGCCGACCATCAGCACCATCGTGGCTGCGAGCGCGAGCGTCCAGCCGACGAGGCTGTTGCGGCGTGTGCGCAGGATCTCGCGCGTCAGCGCCAGCACCTGCCCGATCACTCGCCGTCGCCTTCGTAGAGGTCGACGAAGACCTGGTCGAGTTCGGGCCTGGCCAGGCTCAGATCCGTCAGCTCGAAGCGCGCCAGCAGTTTCACGAGCGCGTCCACGCTGCCGCTGAGCCTGAACTCGAGTGTCGCCGGCTGCCCGGCGATCTCGGTCACGTCCACCGCGCCTGCAAACTGCTCGACGGCGCTACGGGCCGCCGCCAACTGATCCTCGCGGAAGCTGGCGCGGACCCGCTTGGGCGCGCGTTCGGCGAGCGCGGAGGCGTTGCTGCTGGTCGAGGCAGACA
>JBIQMF010000219.1:0-2938 GCA_044463545.1 Solirubrobacterales bacterium | reverse complement strand
CCCACCAGCGGCTTTCGCCTCGCCAACCGACGCGCGATAGCGCTCTTCGCCAACGACTATCCGCACGACTACCCCGAAGTCGAAGCAATCCTGATGATGCACCGCCACGAGTTGACCTGCGCCGAGGTGCCCGTCCAGATGGAGCTGCGCGAGGGCGGCGCCTCGTCGATCACCCCACTGCACTCGGGCTACTACATGCTGAAAGTGTTTCTGGCGGTCTTTGTAGGACTCTTCCGTTCTCCGACCGCCGCTTCGGAGAGGGCCGTCTCGACCGCCACGGGAGACCTGCAATGAGCGTCCTCGCATCGTCACTGGGGCTCTCGTCGAAACTGCAGACGATGGCAATCATCGGCACCGCGCTGATGTTGCTGATCGTATTCGAACTCGTGCGCCAGCGCCGGCTGATGGAACGCTATTCGCTGCTCTGGTTGGCCGCCGCAACCGTCCTGCTTCTGCTTTCGATCTTCTCCGGCGTGCTCGGATGGTTCTCTGAACTCGTCGGAATCCAGACCCCTTCAAACGCGCTTTTCGCTGTCGCAATCGGTTTCGCAGGCTTGATGCTGCTGCACTTCTCCGTCACGGTCTCACGACTCTCTGACCAGAACAAGGTGCTGGCGCAGAAGCTCGGCGCCGTCGAAGAGCGTCTGCGTCGGGTCGAGCACGGCGATACAGACCAGTAGGACGGTGCCCGTGATCCGCCGGCGCGACATCATCGGCACGGCCGTTTCGATCACCGACTACGACGAAGTCCTCGCGGCGATCGATCTCGCCGTGACCGAAGACCAGCGGATCTTCATCTGCTGCACGCCGGCAAGTTCGTTGATCTTTGCGCGGGACGACCGGCGTCTCGCCGACGCGCTCGCTGCCGCCGACATCGTCACCCCCGACGGCATGGGCGTCGTCCACGCCGCTCGACTGCTCGGCGAAGAGATCGCCGACCGCGTCTATGGGCCCGACCTGATGGAGCTGCAACTGACCCGCGCTTGCTCCAGCGGGACCCCCATCTTCCTCTACGGCGGCCACGACGAAGCAGCACTGGCAGAGCTTCGCGCGACGCTCCTGACCGCTCACCCGGGTCTGCAGATCGTCGGCGGCATCAGCCCTCCCCACCGCGAGCCGACTGAGGGCGAGACCAGCTCGACGGTCGACGCGATCAACGCCAGCGGCGCGAAGATCGTCTGGGTCGGCCTCGGCTCGCCGAAGCAGGAGATCTGGATGCACCAACTGCGCACCCAGCTCGAAGCTCCGGTGCTGATCGGCGTCGGCGCCGCCTTTGACTTCGCGATCGGCCGCGTCAACCAGGCGCCGGGGTGGATGCAGCGGTCGAGCCTTGAGTGGTTCTACCGCCTGCTCCAGGACCCGGTCAGGCTCGGGCGGCGTTACCTCGTGACGCTCCCCCGGTTCGCGTTTCTTGCGCTCCGGCAGGTCGCGCGCGAGCGCCGCCTTCGTTAGGCTCCGCAACCTATGTCAGACCAGCTCAAAGGCCTGATCCTCTCCGGCGGCAAGGGCACGCGCCTGCAGCCGATCACGCACACCTCGGCCAAGCAACTTGTGCCGGTGGCCAACAAGCCCGTCCTCTTCTACGGAATCGAGGCGATGGTCGCTGCCGGGATCACCGAGATCGGAATCATCATCGCGCCCGAGACCGGCGACGAGATCCGCGAGGTGACCGGCGACGGTTCGAAGTTCGGGGCTTCGATCACCTACATCCCGCAAGCCGCTCCAGAGGGGCTGGCGCACGCGGTGCTCACGGCCGAGGAGTTCCTGGGCGATTCGCCCTTTGTGATGTACCTCGGCGACAACCTGCTGCGCGACGGCATCGTTTCGCTGACCGAGCAGTTCAAGAGCTCAGCACCCGACGCCCTGATCCTGCTGACGAAGGTCCCCGACCCCGAGCACTACGGCGTCGCCGAACTCGAGGACGGACGCGTCGTGCATCTCGCCGAGAAGCCGCCCGAGCCCAGGACCGACCTCGCGCTGGTCGGCGTCTACATGTTCACTTCTGAGATCTTCGACGCCGCACGCGCGATCGAGAAGTCGCCGCGCGGCGAGCTTGAGATCACCGACGCCATCCAGTACCTCGTCGACAGCGGCAAGACCGTCGAGCCGCACCTCGTCGACGGCTGGTGGAAGGACACCGGCCGCCTCGACGACATGCTGCAGGCCAACCGGCTCGTGCTCGAAGACATCGAGACGCGCGTCGATGGTGCACTGGACGACGGGTCGTCGGTCGAAGGCCGCGTGGTCATCGAAGCTGGAGCCGAGCTCACGCGTACGACCGTCCGTGGCCCAGCGGTGATCGGTGCTGGCGCCAAACTGACCGACGCCTACATCGGGCCGTACACCGCCGTCGACGCGGGCGTGACGATCGAACGCTCAGAGGTCGAGTACTCGATCGTCCTCGAGGGCTCGACAATCGCCGATCTCGGCGCGAGACTTGAAGCCAGCCTGATCGGCAAGCAGTCACAGGTCACGCGCACCGAAGGGATGCCACGGACCTACCGCATGCTTGTCGGTGACAAGTGTGAAATCTCGGTCGTATGAGAACGCAGCCCGCATGAGGTGCTTGAACGCATGAAGGTGCTGGTCACAGGGGCCGGCGGCATGCTCGGACGCGACGTCGTCGCCGAGGCCGACGCGGTCCACCACGAGGTCGTCCCGCTCGACCGCAACGAGCTCGACATCACCGACTACGACGCCGTCGCCACACGCTTCGAGCGCGAGCTGCCAGCCGTCGTGATCAACTGCGCCGCCTGGACCGATGTCGACGGCGCCGAAGAAAACGAGAACGAGGCGCACCTGGTCAACGCCGACGGCGCCGGCAACGTCGCCGCAGCAGCCGCTCACGTCGGCGCAAAGATCGTGCACGTCTCGACCGACTACGTCTTCGACGGCACCAAGTCCGAGCCTTACGTCGAGGGCGACCCCGTCGCGCCGC
>JBIQMF010000218.1:0-2947 GCA_044463545.1 Solirubrobacterales bacterium | reverse complement strand
GGCAGCCGGGCTGCATCCGAGCCCGGTGCCCTACGCCGACGTCGTCACGACGACCATCCACAAGACCATCGGCGGCGGTCGCAGCGGCATGATCCTGGCCAAGGAAGAGCACGCGAAGGCCATCAACTCTGCCGTCTTCCCGGGGCAGCAGGGCGGACCGCTGATGCACGTCATCGCCGGCAAAGCCGTGGCCTTCAAGATCGCCGCCAGCGATCAGTTCAAGGAGCGCCAGCAGCGCACGCGTCGCGGCGCCGCGATCCTGGCCGAGCAGCTGCTGGGCCGCGGAATCAACGTGCTGACCGGCGGCACCGATGTGCACCTCGTGCTCGTCGACCTGCAGGACTCCGGCCTCAACGGCCAGGAGGCCGAGGACCGGCTGCACGAGATCGACATCACCGTCAACCGCAACTCGATTCCCTTCGACCCGCTGCCGCCGGCAGTCTCGAGTGGTCTGCGCGTCGGCACGCCGGCGTTGGCCACACGCGGCTTCGGCGACGCCGAGTTCACCGAGATCGGCGACGTCATCGCCACGGCGCTGGCGGCTGAGGACTGGAACGACTCGCTGCGTGGCGACCTGCGTGGTCGCGTCGCCGCGCTGGCCGAGCGCTTCCCGCTCTACGAGTTCCTCGGCGAGTCGGCGCTGGCGTAGCGCAGCGCGGGGCGCCGGGCTGCCTCCGGCTTGCCCGCGCGGGCAGGTGACGGCCGGCGCCGGGCTGCCTGACCGTGCAGACCGCCCGCGCCGTCGGCAACAATTGACGCCAGCGCCGTGTCCCAGGAACTCCAAGCTCTCACCGCCTTCGCCGTTGCCACCTTCGTCTCGTTCGCGCTGACGCCGTTGGCGGCGCGGCTGGCTTTCCGCGTCGGTGCCGTGGCACACGTCTCCGAGCGCTCGCTGCACGAGCGCGACATGCCCAGCCTCGGCGGCCTCGCAATCCTCGCCGGGCTGCTGGCCGGGACGCTGATCTTCCTGCCGGCCAGCACCGAGACGACGAGCATCCTTGCCGGCGCTCTGGCGATCGTGCTCGTCGGTGCGCTCGACGACATCTTCGATCTGCACGCGCTCGTCAAGTTGATCGGGCAGTTCTGCGCCGCCGCCATCCCGGTCTTCAGCGGGGTCGTCGTGACCAACTTCACGCTGCCGCTGCTCGACCCGGTGACGCTGGGGGTCTGGGCCGAACCGCTGACGATGTTCGGCATCGTGGCGGTGATCAACGTCGTCAACCTGACCGACGGTGTCGACGGCCTGGCCGCCGGCGTCTGCTGCATCGGCGCCGCCACCTTCGCCGTGATCGCGCTCTCGCTCGACCGCTCCTCGGCCGGCATCCTGGCCGCCTGCACGGCCGGCGCGGCGCTGGGCTTTCTCTTCCACAACTTCCACCCGGCGACGATCTTCATGGGCGACGCGGGATCGAATCTGCTGGGCTACCTGCTGGCCTGCATCGCAATCCAGGGCGTGCTCAAGACCGCGGCCACGGTCGCGCTCTTCTTCCCGCTGGTGATTCTGGCCGTGCCGATCCTCGACACCGGCTTCGTCGTCGCCAAGCGCATCAAGTACGGCAGGCCGATCTACAGCGCCGACCGCTGGCACTTCCACCACCGCTTCGTCAACATCGGCTTCTCGCAACGCCGGACGGTGCTCTACCTCTACGCCTGGACGCTGTGCCTTGCCGCCCTGGCTCTGGCGATGCGCTTCATCCCTTACAGCGACGGCGCCGGCAACCTCGACACCGGCTGGAGCCTCGTGCTGGCTGCCGTCGGCGTGCTCGTGCTGATCGCCAGCTTCTACCTCGTGATCGTGCTCGAGATCCTCAAGCTCAAGCGCTTCACCGGCCGCTCGCTGCGCCGCGCGCGCGGCAGCGTCAGCGAGACCGAGGTCGACGCCGAGGTCGCCGAAGACCTGGCCACCGGCGAGTTCCCGGTACTGCCGCGCGACTGACGCGCAGCAGCAGCGGCTCAGCCGATGATCTCGGTCTGGCGTTGCGGCCGCTCGATGAAGTCGCGCATCACGCCGCCCAGGGCGAGGTTGGCAATCCAGAGGATGAATGCCGCGCCGATCGTCTTCCAGAAGCCGTAGAGCTCGAACGGCGGCACCAGGAGGTCGGTCAGCCACAGCATCAGCGCGTTGATCAGCCAGATGAAGAGGCCCAGCGTGACGATGATGAAGGGCAGCGAGAGGATCATGAAGATCGGCCGCACGATGAGGTTGGCAGCCGCCAGCACGAGCGCCGCGATCACGAGGTTCCAGAACGACCCTGTGTAGTACACGAGGTCGAGCAGGTCAGCCAGCCAGAGACCGAGCAGACAGACCACCGCGGTGGCCGGGATGCGGACGAGCAGACCGGGATTCTTGCGCGTTTCGTATGTGATTGCCGTGGGCATGTAAGGCCAATCTATCCGTCGCGCCCGCTGCCACGCCGCAGAAGTCCGCAAACACCGCCAAATCCCTGTTGCAAACGCCACAAAATGACTTTGTGCGATGTTGTATCTTTCTCTGCGAAGCGACGGCCTGGCAAGCGGCAATCGCCCTGTCCGGAGTCCCGTGAGGGGCAGCTCCAATGACCGCGCTTCCTGACATCGCCAAATGATCCCTTCCCCCCACAACGATGGTTCGCCTGCGCGCAGTCACGCCGACTGCTGGACGTTCTCCAGCAAGCGTGATCGTCAGCTGCGCGGACAGCGCTCGCGCTGCGGGGAAGGCCGCGCGAACTTCGTACGCCACCACCTGCTCTCGCGCGACCGTCGGGGGGTGCACGCATGTCAGCGACCGTCATGACCGATGACATCCAGTCGGCTCCGGCACGCAGCTTCGGTCGCTTTCTGCTGCTGCGCCCCGACTTCGTGATCCTCACCCTGGCGCTGCCGCTGTTCGTCGCGCTGTCGTGGCCGGTGGCCGCATGGGGTGTTGTCGCCGTGCTCTGGACACTGCAGTTTGCGCTGCAGGTCGTGC
>JBIQMF010000217.1:0-2966 GCA_044463545.1 Solirubrobacterales bacterium | reverse complement strand
CAACGCGCCGCAGGCCGACGCGCTCTCGGACAGCACGAAGCTGGTCACGATCGGCCTTTCCGGCAACGATGCCCTGGTGCTGCCCAACTTCTTCGAGTGTGCCGGCGTCCCGCATGACGAGTCGCAGCCCAGCAACTGTGTCGAGGTGATGCGCAGCGGCGGCAGCGACCGCTTTCTCGATGACGTGAGAAAGATCGACCCGCAGATCAATCAGATGCTCTTCACGGTCCGTCAGAAGGCGCCGAACGCCGAGGTCTACGTCGTCGGCTACCCCCAGATCACGCCCAGTGACGGCACCGACTGTCCAGACGAGATGCCCTTCACCGCCGCCGACCTCGCCTATCTCGACGAGGCCATCGTGCTGCTGAACAAGCAGTTGAGGGACGCCGCAAGGCGCCACGAGATGGTCTACGTCGACACGCACACGCCGTCGCTGGGTCTCGGCGTCTGCGCGCCGCGCGACCGCCGTTGGGTCGAGTCGGTCGTCCCCGTCGAGCCGACCTTCGCGATGCACCCGAACCCCGTCGGGGAGCTGGGCATGGCCGAGGCTGTGATGAAGGCGATCGCCCGGCAGAACAAGGCCCGAAAGCGGGCAGCGGAGGCTGGTTGAGGTGTCCGCGCCGCAGTTGAGCGCGCGCAGCGCTTCGCACTCGGGCGGCGGCTGGGCCCCAGAGCCCGGCGAGGCGCCGGCCAGGTGGGCGCGCCCTGTCGCAGATTCCCCGCAAAACGCAGGATTTCGCCCATACACGGCGGTACGGACGGACTGGGCCATGTGATCTTCTACACTTACCCCTTATGGCCCAACGTGCTGCGGAAGATTCGGTAGAGCTGCACAGCAAGTTGGAGCCGAAGTTGCTCAGGGCTCTGGAGATGGTTGCACCGGGGTCCTTCATCCGTGAAGGCATCGACGAAGTGCTGCAGGGCGGCACCGGCGCGCTCATCATCATCGGCGAGCCCGAAGAGCTCGCGTTCATGTTCAGCGGCGGAATCCGCATTGACCTCGACTACCAACCGGCGATGCTCTACCAGTTGGCCAAGATGGACGGCGCCATCGTGCTCAGCGCCAACGCCAGCAAGATCGCCTGGGCCAACGTGCAGTTGATGCCGGACCCGACGATCCACTCGGTCGAAACGGGCACCCGTCACCGCACCGCAGAGCGTGTGGCCAAGCAGTCGGACGCGATCGTGCTGGCCATCAGCGGTCGCCGTGAAGTCGTCAGCCTCTACGTCGACAACTCGAAGTACGTGATGGTCGACATCCCCGAGGTTCTGGCCAAGGCCAACCAGGCGCTGGCGACGCTCGACAAGTACCGCCGCCGGCTCGACCAGGTCAGCGCAAGGTTGACGCTGCTCGAGTTCGAGGGCCGCACCTACATGCACGACGTGCTGACGGTGCTGCAGCGCGCCGAGATGATCACACGCATGAGCGTGGAGGTCGAGCGCTACATCGTCGAACTCGGCACAGAAGGCCGCCTCATCGAGATGCAGCTCGAAGAGACGATGGTCGGCGTGGCGGCCGAAAAGCACGGACTGGTGCGCGACTACATCACGCAGGACTCAGACGAGGCCTATGGTCAGGTCGTCGATCTGCTGGCGCGCATGCCGCACCAGGACCTACTCGACTTCGGTCGCCTGGCGGAGCTGCTGGGCTACGACCGCAAGATGAACACCATCGACCACGCGGTGGCTCCGCGCGGCTATCGGATCCTTTCGCGGATTCCGCGACTGCCGAAGATGGTGGTCCAGAACATCGTCGATGAATTCGACGGACTGGACGAACTGCTCAGCGCCGAGGACTCCGAGCTGGAGGCCGTCGACGGCGTCGACGACGTACGTGCAAAAGACATCCGTGAAGGCCTCAAGCGCCTTCAGGAGATCAACCTGGTCGACCGCTACATGCAGGCCTGAGGCCCCGCAGGTCGACCACATCAGGAGGCGATTCGCATTTCAAAAGCAGACGTTTTGGACATGGAGCTCGACGACCTTGAGATCGCGCCGAAGGCGCCGAACATCAACTTCAAGGTCGGCGACAAGGTCGTCTACCCGCACCACGGTGCGGGCAAGGTCCTGAAGAAGGAGAAGAAGACCCTGCTGGGAGAGAAGCGTGAGTACCTCACGATTCAGATCCTGCACAACGACATGACGGTGATGGTCCCCTGCGAGAACACCGGCGTCGCTGGTCTGCGTCGCGTGATCGACAACGCCACGGTGAAGAAGGTCGTCGGCGTGCTGCAGGACGACGTCTCGGAGATGCCGGGCAACTGGAACCGTCGTTTCAAGCACAACCGTGAGAAGATCCGCACCGGCGACATCTTCGAGCTTGCTGAAGTGATCCGCAACCTCTCCGCGCTGGAGTCCGAGAAGGGCCTCTCGAGCGGTGAGAAGCAGATGTTCGTTCGCGCCAAGCGCATCCTCGCCAGCGAGTTCATGTACGCGCTGAACATGAGCGAGGAAGACGCGGAGGCACACGTCGACGAGCTGCTCGGCATCGAGCCGGCCGTCGAGGCGACCGAGTAGTTCCTTCGTTCTCACGGGGAGAGGGAATGGAGTACACCACGATGCGCGCAGGCGCCGCGGACTCAGCTCCGCTGGCGCTGGTCGCCGCAGGCGGTGAGGGCAGGCGCCTTGGGTCGATCGGACCCAAGGCGCTTGTGCTTTGTGCGGGGCGCCCACTCCTGGCCTGGTGCCTCGACGCCTTCGCAGCCAGCGACAGCTTCGCCGGCGGCGCGGGTCGCGTCGTGGTCGCCGCACACGCCTCGCAACTGGACGACTTCGAGGCCGCCTGCACCGAGGCGCGCGCGGGGGGCCTCGACGTCGCGGTCACGGCCGGTGGGCCTTCGCGCTCCCACTCGGTGGCAGCGGCCCTGCGCGCCGGGCTGGCCGGGCAGCCGGCGACGGGTCTCGTTTTCGTGCACGACGCGGCGCGGATCTTCACGACCGCCGCGCTGATCGACGCCCTGGCCGCG
>JBIQMF010000216.1:0-2985 GCA_044463545.1 Solirubrobacterales bacterium | reverse complement strand
GCTTTACCGCATCTCTGACCTCACGATCGTGCCGTCGATCTATGAGCCCTTCGGGCTGGTGGCGCTCGAAGCCATGGCCTCCGGCTGCCCCTGTCTGGTCGCCGACGTCGGCGGCCTGCGCGAGGTCGTGCCGAACGAGAACGTCGGACTGCGCTTCCGCTCGCGCGACCCGCAGTCGCTGGCCGAGATGGCGACCAGGGTGCTGACCGACGACGTGCTGCGTGATCGCCTCGTGGCCGAGGCCAGCGAGCACGTGCTGACCTTCGACTGGCTCGACGTCGCGCGCAAGACGCTGGCGCTCTACGAGCAGGTCGAAGTCACCGTCCGCTGACCCGGAGCAGGCTGCGGCTCAGTCTTCTGATGCAGCTGGCTGCCGCAGGTGTGCGACCGGCGGATCCGGCTCAAAGTGCAGGCGCTGCGGCGCCTCGCGCATCCTGAGCACCTTCGCCGGGGCACCGCCGACGATGGCATTCGGCGGGACGTCGCGCGTCACCACCGCGTTGGTGCCGATCACCGCGCCGTCGCCGATCGTCACGCCACGCAGGATCGCTGCGCCGTAGCCGATCCAGACGTTGTTGCCGACGCGCACCGGCTTGCTGTAGAGGCCCTGCTTGCGGATCGGCTGCTCGATGTCGGCCGTGATGTGGTCGAAGTCGATGAACATCACGCGGTCGGCGATCACGCACTCGCGGCCGATCGAGATCTCTTCATAGGTGCTGAAGGTGATCTCCTCGCCCAGCACGCTCTTGCTGCCGATGCGGATGAACCCGCCGTGGGCACGTAGCTTTGTGCGGTTGCCGACCCAGCTCCAGCGGTCGAGATAGACGTGTGCAAACGGGCCGACCTCGATCTTCACGTTACGGCCGACGAAGCAGAGGCCGTCGGTGTGGATCTTCCTGCCGTAGGCGCGGCGGTGGACCACCTTGTGGTTGAACATGCGCAGGTAGCAGGCCAGGTAGCGGCGACGGAAGAGGCGGTTCTTGAGCATGAAGCGCAGCAGCGTCAGCGGGCCGCCGTGGCGCGGGGCAGGGGGGCGGATGATGATCTTGTCGCCGGCGGCGTCGCTCATGGGGTTCACAAAGATACGCGCCGCGTAAGCTGGCTGTGTGTTCGCTGCACTCTCCCGCCTCATCTATCTGGCCTGGCGCTACCGGCGTCTCATCGCCTTTGCGCTGACGATCATCGTCGGGCTGTGGGAGCGCCACCGCGACAAGCTTCCGCAGCGCCTCCAGAAGTACGAGCCGCCACAGGCGCTGGCCAGGCAGCCGCGCTGAGGCGCGGCGCTGGGCGTGCGTCGTCACCCGCGAGAATCGTCGCTGCGGGCCTCCGCGCTGACGCGTGGGCTGCCGCCGAGATTGCGCGGGTGTCCGATCGAGCCGACCTCGGCGATGTCGCGGCCGAAGGGGATGCTGGCTGTCCAGTCGACAACCGCGCGCAGCTTGCGCGAGATGCCGGGGATCTGGCTGAGGTGGTAGGTGCGCGCCATGAACCAGGCCAGGGGACCACGCAGCTTGAGCCGGCCGGTCATGGCCACGGCCTTGTAGCGGCCAAGGTTGACGAACGAACCGCGGTCGTTGTAGGCGTAGGGGCGAGCGCTGCCTCTGCCCAGCGAAGCGGCGACGTTGCGGCCGGCGGCGATCCCCTGACGGCGCGCCTGTTGCGCCGTCGGCGGACTGGGGCGGCCCGGCTTTGACGGGTTTTCGACGTCTGCGGCGTCGCCCAGCGCCCAGATCTCGTCGTGGCCCTCGACGCGCAGCTCGGCGTCGACGACGATTCGCCCGCCGCGGCCGAGCGGGAGGCCGAGGTCGGCCACAAGGGGGCTCGGACGCACACCGGCCGTCCAGATCAAGGTACGGGTCGGCACGCGCTCACCGCCGCTGAGCGTGACGTCGTGCGCCGTCACCGACTCGAGCTGGGTGTCCAGTCGGACGTCGATCCCGCGGCGGGTGAGCTGCCGGACCGTGTAGTCGGCGAGTTTGGCGTCGAGCTCGCCGAGCACGCGGCCGGCGGCCTCAACGAGGATCCAACGCATCCCGTGGCGTCGCGCCGAGGGATACATCGAAAGCGCGTCGGCGGCAAAGTCCTGCAGCTCGGCCAACGCCTCGAGCCCGGCGTAGCCGCCGCCGACGAAGACGAAGGTCAGGAGCTCTTCGAGCCGCTGCGGGTCGCTCACGTTCTCGGCCAGTTCGAGCGTGCGGATCACGTGATTGCGCAGCCAGATGGCGTCGGCGAGGCTCTTGAACTGCGCGCCGTGTTCTTCGAGGCCGGGGATCGGCAGCGTGCGTGAGACCGAGCCGGGCGCCAGCACGAGACGGTCGTAGCGCACCTCGGTCGGATCGCCCTCGATGCCGCGCACGTGTACGAGCCGCTGCTGCGTGTCGACGGCGGTGACAGATCCCAGCAGCAGGTGCGACTTCTTCAGCAGTTCGCGCAGCGGCGTGACGACGTGGCGCGGCTCGAGTGTCCCGGCTGCGGCCTCGGGCAGGAAGGGGGTGTAGAGCAGGAAGTTCTGCTCGGAGATGAGCGTGACCTTGACGGCATCCTCGGCGAAGCGCCGCTCGATCTCGCGCGCAGCCGCAGAGCCACCAAACCCGCCACCGACAACAACCACGCTCCAAGCCATCGAGATCACCACCAAACAGTTTGTAACACCGTGTTACAAAAGATAGTAACAACACCGCACAAACTCCACCCCACCCTGCATGCCTCGCATGCCTCGCATGCTTTGCACGCCTTGCATGCCTCGCACGCCTCGCATGCCTCCGGCATGCAAAGGATCTCGAAGCCCAAAAACCCCTTGAACAAGGGGTTTGTTTTGCATGCCTCCGGCATGCAAAGGATCTCGAAGCCCGAAAAGCCCCTTGTTCAAGGGGTTTGTTTTGCATGCCTCCGGCATGCAAGGGGCGCCGGGGTCGTCGAAGCAGTTGTTTGCTGCTGTGGAGGAGATTGACGGGGCGGTGATTGACCGTCGTCGTGGGAGAGGGG
>JBIQMF010000215.1:0-2991 GCA_044463545.1 Solirubrobacterales bacterium | reverse complement strand
CGCTCGAGCTGCTGCGCGCCGGTCGCTCGCCGCGCGAGCTTGCTGAGAGCCTCGGCGTCTCGCAGCAGACGCTGCGCAACTGGCGCCGTCAGGACCAGATCGATCGCCATGAGCGCGACGACGACGGGCTGACGACCGACGAGCGCCGAGCTCGCGAAGCTGCGGCGCGAGAACCAGCGGCTCAGGCAGGAGCGCGATCTGCTCACGCGAGCCGCGGCCTTCTTTGCAGCGGAGAACGGGACCCGGTGAGCATGTACCGGATTGTCTTGGCGGAGAAGGCCCGAACCCCGATCTCCGTCGCGTGTGAGCTACTCGGCGTCAGCCGGTCGGGCTATCACGCCTGGGCCACCAGGGCGCCGTCGGATCGCGCCCTTTCGACGCCTGGCTGATCGAGCGCATCAAGCAGATCCACGCCGCTAACCGTCAGGTCTACGGCTCCCGGCGCGTGACCGCCGAGCTGCGTCTCGGTCACGGCATCGTGGTCTCGCGAAAGCGCGTCGGGCGGCTCATGCGCGAGGCCGGCATCTCCGGGCTGGTCGCTAGAAAGCGCGGCCGCACGACGATCCGGGTGCCGGGCGTCCGCGTCGCCGACGACCTCGTCAAGCGTGAGTTTCGGCCCGCCGCCCCGGATGTGTTGTGGGTGACCGACATCACCTACCTGCGCACCTGGGAAGGCTGGCTGTATCTCGCCGCCGTCCAAGACGCCTCCAGCCGTCGGATCGTCGGCTGGAGCATGGCCGACCACATGCGCGCAGAGCTCGTCGTCGACGTGCTCCAGATGGCGCTGCATCGCCGCCGTCCGGACCCCGGTCTCGTTTGTCACTCCGATCAGGGGTCACAGTTCGTCAGCCTGGCCTTCGGCCAGAAAGCCCGCGACGCCGGCATCGCCGTCTCGATGGGCTCCAAGGGCGACTGCTACGACAACGCCGTCGCCGAGAGCTTCTTCGCCACCCTCAAGACGGAGCTCGTGCACCGCCGCGCTTGGCCGACACGCCGCGAGCTGACCTCGGAGGTCTTCGAGTTCGTCGAAGCCCGCCGGCACTCGACGCTGCGCTACCTCTCACCCGCCCAGTTCGAGGCCATGACCAACATCAACAAGGAGAACGGCTAGCGCCGCAAGCCCCGAGGTGTCCGAACAACGCGGTCCACTCCAGACATCTGTTCCCGGTGTTGCCGACCCAGGACGGGTTCTGGAAGCGGCGCGCGAGGCTGACCGAGCAGATCGAACGGGTCATGGCCGCGTTCGCCAGGGACTGCCCAGGCTATTGGGATTCGATCTGCCAGCTGGACTCAACGCCGGTCGAGTGCGGCCGCTCGGTCGAGACCGCGCGCCGCTCCGACCTTGGCCCTGCATGCGCGCACCATTTCTCGCGCAGCCATTCCCGTTGGTTCTGGGGGATGCGCCTCCATTTGCTCGGCGCTCCGGACGGCACGATTCGCTCGGTCATCCTCGCCTCCGCAGACCAGAAAGAACGCGACGTCGCGCGCCGGCTGTTCGCGCTGGGCCTGCACGGCGGAGAAGCGATCGTCTGCGACAAGGGCTACGCCGGCGCTGACTTCGCCGCCGACGCCGCCAAGACCTACGGCGCCGCGATCCTGCGGCCAGCCCGCGCGACCGAGCCCGACAACGGCCTGCACCTCTCCTCGATCCGGCAACGCATCGAGAGCATCTTCTGGACCCTCAAAGACCACCTCGGCCTCGAACTGCACCGAGCACGCACCCTCCACGGCCTACGCGCCCGAATCGCAGCCAAACTCCTCGCCTACAGCGCCGGCATCTGGCTCAACTGGCTCACCGGCCGCCCCACACAAGCCTTCGCCGACCTCACCACCCAACAAACCGCGGCATCAACCATCTAGGCACGATCCAGCTCATCCACCTCAGCCCAAAATTCGTAGAGGGGCTGGGTCTTGTCGCCATCCGCGCGTTCGACAGCCTCAAGGCTCATGTCCGAGCCCCACGCCAGTTGCTTCCCCGATCCTCTCCAGGGTTTGGGTTTCACGATTCCGTGCTTCTCCATGAGCGGCATGATCTCATCGATAACCCTGCGTGCATCTCGGGAAAAACGGTGCTGCACCGTCGTCTCCGACAAGAATGTCGTCCGTCGAAACACGTTCAGTACCCGTCGCACAAGCTTTCGCGTCTCGCCCTCGGGGAGCACTGCAGTGAGACCTTCCAGAGTCGCCTGCGCGTCTGGCGTCCTTATCGCGACTCCTCGCCGAGCAAGGGCCGCAGTGACGCGGTCGGGGGCGTACTCACGGGCCTCCTCGCCGGATTCGTCGTCGACTATGTGCACCCCTTCGATCACGCAGTCTTCCAAGACCACGTCGTCATAGCTAGCGCCCCTATAAAACACCGGCTCCCCCATCTCACAACGCTCAAACCGCACATCGCGCCACTCGACACGTCCGAACGTCGCATTGACAAATGTTCCGTTACGGATCGTTACACCGGAGAGACGCGACCCTTCAAACACCACGCTCGCGTAGACAACATCTGCGTCGACCTCAAGCCGCTCTGTCGATTGCACGCCATCGAGCAAGTACGGGATCAAAGTTCCAACGTTCAGTTGAAGGTATGTAGGCCGCCATTCGCGCCGCACCAAGGCCACCAGGCCGCCCAAGATGTCTTGCACCTGCTCAGGAGTTCGCTCGATCAAAGCGCATACATATCTAGCGGTTGAGTCTGAGAGTTGAGCAATACTGAGAAGGTCGTGCGACACCGCCGCACCCTCGCGCTGAAGCCGCAACAGTCGGTCCTTCAGTGCATAGGCAGTAAACCAGGCCAAGAACTCCTCGTGACCGAATGTCCGAGTATGGAAATCGCCTTCCGCAGGAGTGAGGAGTACATGCATCTTGACCATATCCAGAACCTGCTGCTGGCGGACTTGGTCAATGCCCCATTCATCGAGCAGGAGCGTTGCGAGGGTCTCGACGACTTCAACGCTCAAGATTGCGCGCTGGGATCGGAACATCTCCTCAGCGACATCC
>JBIQMF010000214.1:0-2995 GCA_044463545.1 Solirubrobacterales bacterium | reverse complement strand
ATCTCGGCCAAGCGTGCCATCGCCAGTCGCTGCTCGCCGCTCGCGCCGCCGTCGAGTTGGCGGTGCGGCGGGACGGCGACCGGCATCAGCCGCACGACATCGAGCTCAAGCTGAAAGCGGGCCTCGCCCGCACAGACCAGATGGCCGTGGTGCGGGGGATTGAACGCCCCACCGAAGATTCCGACCTGCATCAGTTGCGGACCTGCCCACTTCCGCTGACGATGTATTTGTAGGTGCAGAGTTCACGCAGCGCCAGCGGACCGCGCGCGTGAAGCTTCTGCGTTGAGATGCCGATCTCGGCGCCGAGCCCGAACTCGGCGCCGTCGGTGAAGCGTGTAGAGGCGTTCACATACACACAGGCGGCATCGATCGCCCCGGTGAAGGCGGCTGCCGCCGCCTCGGATTCGGTGACGATGGCCTCCGAGTGCCCCGTGCCGTGCAGGCTGATGTGATCGACGGCCTCCTCAAGCGAGTCGACGACCTTGACGGCCAGCACGAGCGCCAGAAACTCTGTGTCCCAGTCTGCCTCGTCGGCGTCGCTGAGCTCGGCACCGGGGCCGGCCAGCGCGCGGGCCCGGGCGTCGACGCGGAGCTCGACACCGTCGCCGGTAAGCAGCTCGGCGACCCGCGGCAGAAACTCAGCCGCGATGTCGCTGTGTACGAGCAGCGACTCGGCGGCATTGCATACGCCCGGACGCTGCACCTTGCTGTTCTCGACGATGTTGAGTGCCTTGTCGATGTCGGCAGCGGCGTCGACGTAGACGTGATTGTTGCCGGCGGCAGCGAAGATCACCGGGACGGTGGCGACCGCCTTCAAGGCGCGCTTGAGCCCCTCGCCGCCGCGCGGGATGATGAGGTCGATCACGCCTTCCTGCGTCGCAAGCTCCTTGAGCTCGTCGCGGTCGCCACCGGTGACGATCGAGATCGCCGCCTCGGGCAGACCGGCCCCGGCGATGGCGTCGCGCGCCACCGCGGCCAGGACCGCGTTTGAATGCTGGGCGGCCGAAGATCCGCGCAGCACGATGGCGTTGCCGCTCTTGAGCGCCAACACCGCGGCGTCGATCGTGACGTTGGGCCGGGCCTCGTAGACGACGGCGATGACCCCCAGCGGAACGGCCACCTTGCGCACGTCCAGGCCGTTCTGCATCTTGAACTCATCGAGCAGACGGCCGGCCGGGTCCTCGAGCTCGACGACCTTGCGCACGTCTTTGGCGATCCCGGCAAGCCGCTCGCCGCTGAGCAGCAGGCGGTCCATCAGGGCGTCGTCGAAACCAGCCCCGCGGCCGGCGACCAGGTCCATCTCGTTGGCCGCGATGATCTCGTCGCGGCGTGCTTCGAGTGCATCGGCGATCGCCGCCAGCGCCGCGTTCTTGTCGGAGGTCGAAACCGTCGCCAGCGTCCGTGAGGCGCTCCTGGCCTCGGCGCAGACGGTCGCTACTGATTTTTCGATCGTTGCCATCGTGTCCTAAAAGTTACCGCCCGACGAGTCGCATGCGGCAGGCAGCCACCGACCTACGGGCCGCGAACCGGCCTGGACGGGTGCCGGCGGCGGGCCGTGGCCGCCAGAAAGCGGCAGCGACGCCCGTCTGCTCAGAGCATCACGAGGTTGTCACGATGCACGGCCTCGTCGCTGGCGTGCGGCATGCGCTCGCGTACCGCCTCCGACTTCAGGCCCTTGATGCGGCGCAGCTCGTCGGCGCCGTAGTTGACGATTCCCTTGGCCAGCGGCTGGCCCTGAGCCACGATCTCGACGGCATCGCCGGGACGGAACTCGCCCTCCACCGCGACAATCCCGACCGGCAGCAGGCTCGTCCCCTGCTCGAGCAGGGCGCGACGCGCGCCGTCATCGACGCTCAGCCTGCCGACGGCGTCCTTGGCGTAGCGCAGCCAGAGCTTGAAGCTGCTCTGCGGTCGGGCTTTGGCCGCGAACGTGGTTCCTTCGTCCGTCGACCCGGTCGCGGCGCGCGCGATCGCCCCGGGCCGCTTGCCGCCGCAGACGACGACCTCGATACCACCCGCCGTCGCGATCTCGGCTGCCCGTACCTTCGAATGCATGCCGCCCGAGCCGACGGGACTTGCCGAACCTCCGATGGCCAGACCCTCAAGCTCAGAAAAGTCGTCAACGCGCGCAACGCGCACAGCCGACGGATCCTTGCCCGGGTCGGCCGTGTATAGCGCGTCGATGTCGGTCGCCAGCACGAGTCGGCGCGCAGCCACGAGAATCGCCACCTGCGCGGCCAGGAAGTCGTTGTCGCCGAAGGTGATCTCGTCGGTCGCCGTGGTGTCGTTCTCATTGATCACCGGCACGACGCGCCAGGCCAGCAGCTTGCGCAGCGTCTGCTTTGCGTTCACGTAGGTGGCGCGGGCGGCGAAGTCATTGGCCGTCAGCAGGATCTGCCCCGTGTTCACGCCGCGGGCGGCAAGACGCCTGTCGTAGGCGGCGTAGACCTGGCCCTGACCGACGGCCGACGCCGCCTGCAGCTCTTCGATCGCGGCCGGCCTGCCGGCCAGGCCCAGGCGGTCGATGCCGCGCGAGATTGCCCCGCTGGTGACCAGTGCCACGTCCTCGCCGCCTGCATGAAGCTCGGCGATCTGATCGACAATCTCGTCGACGACTGCGTCACGCACTGCGCCGCGCTCGTCGGTTGCGACGTTCGATCCAACTTTGACAACGATTGTCATGGCCGGCAGGCTACCGGCAGCGCGGGCGCAAGGGGTGTCGCCGGCAGTCAGATTTCGAGGTCGAAGCGCTCGCCGGCGATCTCGATCTCGTCGCCCGATTCGAAGCCCTTGCGCTCGAGTTCGCGGATCACACCGATCTGGCGCAGCCGTCCTTCGATGTGCCGCAGCGCCTCGTCGTTGGACGTGTCAAAGCGGGCCAGCAGCAGCTCGATGCCGCGACCGCGCACGGCAAATACTCCCGGTTCGATCGCCTCCACGGAGAATCCGTCCTGGTCGGCCGGTCTGTAGACGATGTGCTCGGGCAGGGCATCCT
>JBIQMF010000213.1:0-3003 GCA_044463545.1 Solirubrobacterales bacterium | reverse complement strand
CCCGACGTGGTCAGGGTTCCGACGATACGCGGGCGCCTGCCGGTCAACTCTGTGATCGCGTCAGCGCGCTCGGCAACGAGCTGCTCAAAGGCGCCGCCGACCGTGCCGCGGCCCAGCAGTCCAATCTTGATCTCCCCTGTCTCCCCCATGTACCCGGAGAAGTTAGATGGCGTCGCGCGCGGAGAGGTCGTCGTAGGTCTCACGGCGCACGACCACGGTGGCCTCGCCGTTCTCGCAGAAGATCACCGGCGGACGCGTGACGCCGTTGTAGTTGCTGGCCATGGCGTGCCCGTAGGCACCGGTGGCCGGCACCACCAGGGTGTCGCCGACGGCCGGCTGGTCGAGCATCACCTCGGGCAGAATCACGTCGCCGCTCTCGCAGTGCATGCCGACGACACGCACGTCGCTGGTGGGCTTCGCGTTCATGCGGTCGGCGATCACACCGGTGTACTCGGCGTCGTAGAGCATCGGACGGATGTTGTCGCTCATGCCTCCGTCGACAGCGACGTAACGGCGCACGCCAGGGATCTCCTTGACCGTTCCGACCGTGTACGCGGTGACGCCGGCGTTGCCGACGAGCCAGCGGCCGGGCTCGACGAGCACGCGCGCCGAGTTTCCGAAGTGCTCGCGGATCGAACTCGTTATCTCACGCGCGTACTGACCGACCTTTGGCGGGTGCTCGCTCGTCAGATAGGGGATACCGAAGCCGCCTCCGACGTTGACGACCTTGCACTCGACCTCAAAACCGGCCAGCACCTCGGCCGCGGCGCGGAAGATCTCGACATCGAAGAACTGGCTGCCGAGGTGGCAGTGCAGGCCGACGAAGTTCGGCGCCTTCTGGATCGCCTGCTCGACCTGACTCAACGGGATGCCGAACTTGCTGTCGACCTGACCGGTCTGGATGTAGGCATGTGTGCTGGGCTTGAGGCCCGGCGCCACGCGCACCAGCGTGCGCGGCCCGTCGGCAGGCAGGCGCCCCCTGAGGCGGTCGATCTCGTCGAAGGAGTCGATCACGATGTAGCCGACGCCGGCTTCGATCGCCTGGTCGAGTTCGGCCTCCGTCTTGTTGTTGCCGTGCAGGAGGATGCGCTCGGGTGCAAATCCGCCCTTCAGCGCCAGGTGCAGCTCGCCGCCCGACGCAACGTCGCAGTGGATGCCCTCAGCGGCCATCAGGCGGTAGGCAGCGGTGCAGGGGAAGGACTTGCTGGCGAAGAGCACGCCCGGAGCCTCTGCGCTGCCGTCGCCGAACTCGGCCTCGGCGGCCTCGAAGGCGTCGACCGCAGCGCGGGCACGGGCGCGCAGGTCCTGCGCGGCATAGATGTAGGCCGGCGTCCCGTGCTGCCGGGCCACATCGACGATGTCACAGCCACCGACCTCGAGTCGGCCGGCCTCGTTTACGCGGGCGTCGATCGGAAATGGCGGACCAAGTGGTCCGATCTCGTCAAACCGGGCCGCGCCTGTGTGTGTCTGCTCTGAAGCCTCCATCGCGAGGCGTAAGTATGACCTACCGCGACTGTCCACCCTCGGCGGCCGCGCACTCGCTGCAGGTTCCGACCAGTTCTGCCTGGTGCTCCACGGAAGAAAACCCGTGCGCCGCACCGACCTCTCTGCTCCAGTCGTCGAGCGCACAGTCGTGCAGTTCGACCACGTGTCCGCAGCGGCGGCAGATGAGGTGATGGTGGTGTCCACGCGCGCAGACGCGGTAGGCCGTCTCGCCGCTGGGGCGCAGCAGCGCATCGATCTCACCGACCTCGGCCATCCGCGCGAGGTTGCGGTAGACGGTTGCCAGGCCGACGTTGTCGAGCTGGTCATGCAGCTCCTGCGCGCTCAGCGCCTCGTCGGAGGCGCGCAGCGCGGCGATGATGGCCGACTTCTGCTGCGTCGTGCGCGCTCGGGTCGGCTGGGCTTTCGAGGTCTTATTGATAATGATTCTCGCTTTTACTAAGCTTGCGCCCATGCTACTCGTCGCGCTCGCAGGTCCGGTCGATCTCTTCGCACCCCCCTACGCCCTGCGGGCGCTGCTCTGCGTTGTCGCGCTGGCATTCATCAGCGCTGCCGTCGGCTGGGCCATCGTTCTGCGCGACCTGCCGTTCTTCACCCACGCGGTCGGCAGTGGCGCTTATCCGGTGCTCGTGGTCGGTGTGCTGGCCGGTGTGGGCATCGCCACCGCGTCGATCGCCGGAACCATCATCTTCGCGGCCGCCTTCGCTGCCTTCGCCGGCATCGGCACGCGGCGCGACGCCTTGCGATCGGTCGGCGTGCGCGACGCCCACGTCGGCCTTGCCGTCGTCGCCGCACTGGCATCGGGGAGCGTGATCGCCGCCACGGCCGGTAGCGGCAGATCGGACGTCAACGTCTCCCCGGAGACGCTGTTGTTCGGCTCGGTCCTGACAGCCGACGCGACCGTCCTGGCGCTGCTGGCAGCAACCGCCGTCGTCGTCAGCACTGGCTCCTGGGCGATGTTCGAACGCTGGCTGGCTGCAGGTTTCGACCCGGCCACCCGACCCGGCGGCCGCCGTGGGGACCTGCTGCTCTACGCGGCGGTGGCGCTGGCCGCCGGCGCAACGTTGCCCGTCACCGGCGCGCTGCTGACCGGGGCCATGCTGATCGCTCCGGCCGCCACGGCGCGCATGTTGACCGACCGGGCGCGTCGCCTCCCACCACTGACCCTCTTGATCGCGCTGATCGTCGGCGCTGCCGGTCTGTGGCTCTCGCTGGCCGCCGACCTTCCGGCCGGGCCGTCGATCGCCGCGGTCGCCGGCGGCGTGTTCTTCGTTGTCGCCGCCGGCCGGTCGCTGGCGCTGCAGGGCCTGCGTTCGGCGCCCGCCCCGGCCTTCGGCATCGCAGTCGTCTGCATCCTGGCGCTGACCGGCTGCGGCAGCCAGTCGCAAGGCACGGGCGACGACGACACGCTGAAGATCGTCGCGTCGACCCCGCAGGTCGCAGACATCGTCAGGAATGTCGCCGGCGAGGCCGCCACGGTCAGCACCTTGATGCCGCCCG
>JBIQMF010000212.1:0-3028 GCA_044463545.1 Solirubrobacterales bacterium | reverse complement strand
TCTTGGCGCCGAGGTTGCCGGCGGCCACGAGTTCCTTCATCTTCGGCGCGACGTAGAAGTTGTCACCGAGCTCTTCGTTGAGGTGCTCCATCACGTGCAGCACGGTGTCGAGCCCCAGCGTGTCGGTCAGCGTCGCCGGGCCGACCGGGGCCGTCTTCATCGAGACGACGGCGGCGTCCATGTGTGCCGGCGTGAGGTCGTGCTCGTCGGCGGCGCGGAACATCTCGGACAGCGAAGCCGTGAGCACGCGATTGACGACAAAACCCGGGGCGTCGAGGCAGGTGATCGGCGACTTCTTGATCGCCTGGGCGAAGTTGACCGCCTCGGTCGTCGTCTCGGGCGACGTCATCTCACCCTCGATCACCTCGACGAGCTTGCTGAAGCTCGCCGGGTAGAAGAAGTGGAAGCCGACGACCTTGTCCGGACGCGTCGTGGCAGAGCCGATCTCGTCGATCGAGAGCGCGCTCGTGTTGCTGGCGAGGACGGCGTGGCCGGGGGTCGCGGCGTCGAGCTCGGCAAAGACGGCCTGCTTGATCGCCATCTTCTCGGGCACGGCCTCGATCACGAAGTCGACGTCGCCGAAGGCGCTGTAGTCGAGCGCCGGGGTGATCAGGTCCAGCACGGCTTGTTTGCCGGCCGCATCCAGCCGCCCCTTCTCGACCTGACGGTCGAGCAGGCTAGTGGCCTTCTCGATACCGAGATCGATGAACTTCTGGTCGACGTCCTTGAGGACGACCGGGATTCCCGCGGTGGCGACGACATAGGCGATCTCTCCGCCCATCGTGCCCGCGCCTACTACTGCAGCTCTGGTGACGTTCATGGGGCCGAAGAGTAGTTAGCGGCCACCGCGCGGGGCCGGCGAGCGGTCGCGAGCCGACGGCCCGCGACCGGCTGGCGCGGGACCTGGGCATCGGCACGAGCTAGTATCGTTAGCGTTTTCGCTAACATATTGCCATGAGCAGTGAACGCCAGATGATCCGTGACGCCCGCGCGATCGCCGGGCTCTCGCAGGCTGAGCTGGCTCGCCGCACGGGCATTCCGCGCTCAGTGATGAACGTCTACGAGCACGGCAAGCGCGAGCCTTCGGCAGAGATGCTGCGGCGCATCCTGCGCGCGGCCGGATTTGAGCTGACGATGAAGCCGATCGAGCTGCCGGTTGACCCGGCGCGCGCCGGCCGCATCCTCGAAGATGTCCTCGGGCTGGCCGAGGCCCTGCCCTACGCCCCGGGCCCCACGAACGACTACCCCCCGCTGATCGAGCAGTTGGGCTGAGGATCCATGCCGACCCTCGTCGAGAAGATCCACTTGATCCACAAGGCGCTCAGAAAGGCCGAGCTGCGCCACGCCTTCGGCGGGGCGATCGCGCTTGCCTGGTGCACGCTGGAGCCGCGCGGAACGCGCGACCTCGACGTCAACGTCTTCATCCCGGCAGAGCGCGCCGAAGAGCTCGTCGTCGCGCTGCCGGATGCCGTCAAGGTCGAGCAGCTGCAGATCGACCAGATCGTCGAGACCGGTCAGACCCGGCTCTGGTGGGACGAGACGCCGCTGGACTTCTTTCTCAACAACCTCCCCCTGCACGAGGAGGTCTCGCGCGAGATCCGCTGGGTTGAGTTCGCCGGCCAGGAGATCCCCGTGCTCTCGTGCGAGTCACTCGTGCTCTTCAAGGCCTTCTTCGACCGCACGAAAGACTGGGCCGACATCGAGGCCGTGGCCGAGGTCGACCGTTCGATCGTCGAGCGCGCCGCGGCCCGTACCGCCGAACTGCTCGGCGAGGACTCCCCGACGGTCCGGCGGCTGAACGACGTCGCTGGCTGAACGGGCCCGTCAAACGCCAACTGGCCACCCCGAGGGATGGCCAGTTGGAAGAAGCGGCGCTTGTCTGCGCCTGATTCTTGTGAGTTCTTACAGACCCATCGAGCGGCCGACGAGCTCCTTCATGATCTCGTTGGTGCCGGCGTAGATGCGGTTGACGCGGGCGTCGACCCAGAACTCGCTGATCTTGTACTCGGTCGTGTAGCCGTAGCCGCCGAAGAGCTGGACGCACTCGTCGGCGACCTCTGAGCCGAGGTCGGTGACCCAGTACTTGGCCATGGCGGCCTCCTGCACGGTGCAGGTGCCGTCGACGAACTTCTGCACGATCGTGTCGAGCCAGGTGCGCGTGATCGTGATCTTCGTCTGCAGCTCGGCCAGCTTGAAGCGCGAGTTCTGGAAGGTTCCGATCGGGCGACCGAAGGCCTTGCGCTCCTTGACGTACTCGAGCGTGAGGTCGAGCGCGGCTTCGGCGCCGGCCAGCGACGTCACAGCAAGTCCGAGACGCTCGGGGATGAGGTGCGCCATCAGCTGCGCGAACCCAGTCCCCTCCTCGCCCAGGAGGTTTGCGGCCGGGACGCGGCAGTCCTTGAAGAAGAGCTCGGCCGTGTCGTTGGCGTGCTGTCCGCGCTTGTGGATCTGGTTGCCGCGCTCGAAGCCCTCCATGCCGCGCTCGATGACGATCATCGAGAGGCCCTGGTGCGGGTCTTCGCTTGTGCGCACAGCCGTCACCACGGCGTCGGCGTTGATGCCGTTGCTGATGAAGGTCTTGCCGCCGTTGATGATGTAGTCGTCGCCGTCCTTGACCGCCGTGGTGGCGATCGCAGAGAGGTCAGAGCCGGTGCCGGGCTCGGTCATGGCGAGCGCCAGGATCATCTCGCCGGAGGCGATGCCGGGGTACCAACGCGCCTTCTGCTCGTCGTTGGCCGCGGCGCGGATGTAGGGGAATCCGAGGTCGGTGTGGACCATCGGGCCCATCCAGCTGGCGCCGACGCCGGCGTAGGAGGCCTCTTCGGCCAGCACGGCGTTGAAGCGCCAGTCGGTGACGCCCATGCCGCCGTACTCCTCGTCGACGCCCGGCGCGAGGAAGCCCATCTCGCCGGCCTTCGTGAAGAGTTCGCGACTCACGAGGTGCTTCTCGGACCACTCCTCGTGGTTGGGGACGACCTCGGCCTGGAGAAACTTGCGGAAGCTCTCGCGATAGTCGTTGTGGATGTCT
>JBIQMF010000211.1:0-3059 GCA_044463545.1 Solirubrobacterales bacterium | reverse complement strand
CCGACGCCCACCCGCAGCTCTCGGGGCGGGCCGGTCTGCTGCTGGCCGCGCTGGCCCTGCTGCTGGGCGGTCTCTACCTGTTGGCGGCGCGAGGCTTCGAGTCGGGGCGCGGGGGCGGGCTGGGCCTGAAGCTGACGATGCTCCTGACGTTCTTCGTGCTGCTGCTGAGCCAGGCCAAGGCCTGGGAGTATCAGGAGACCTTCTCGGCGAGTGTTCTTCGCGGCGCCGGCCAGAGTGTCGACTGGGTGGATCGGGCGGCGACGGGTCCGGTGGCGGTGCTCTACGGCCGCGGCAGCTCGCTCATCGAGCTCTACCAGATCGAGTTCTGGAACCCGTCTGTACGCCGTGTGTTCGTGAGCCCAAAAGCACCGGTTGAGTCGCCGCCGATCTTCTCGCCGCGCTGCCTGTTTGAGGTCTCGGACGCGGGCAGGATCACGGCCGATCCGCTGCCCGGGTGCGAGCTCGTGCCGCGCAACTGGCTGACCACCGGACGCGAGCTCGCGATCACGCTGCGCGATGACGAGCAACACGCGGCGCCGGACCCGGGCCGTCACGAGCGACTGCACTCGGTGGGGGGCAGTCCGCAGGTTCTGGCGCTCGTCGGCGGACGCGATCTCGGCAGCGGGGTCGTCGCGCAGGAGCTCGCAATCAGGAGCTTTGCCGAGGAGCGCGGCCGCATCCGCATCAGCGCACGTGCTTCTGGCGGTGCGGCCGAACTGCGGCTCGGCACCGGTCGCGCCCTGCGGGTTGCAGGGGACACCAGCGCGCGCCTGGCCTGGCCGATCGCGGAGGGCGATCAGCTCAGCCGGATGCGGGTCAGCGCGCCCGGTTCGCGCGCCAGGCTCAAGGTCACAAAGATCGAGCTGCGCGAGGGCGACGGGCCCTGGCGCTCGATCCGCTGAGGAGCGGCGCGCGGGCCACGAGCTGGACCGACGCGACCGCCGCGCGCGCGGCCGCCTGCGGGCTAGTTCGTCTGGTCGAGCTTCAGCGAGTCGAGGATCTGCTGGCAGCCGTCGTTGAGCTGCTCGCGGCGTTCTGGCGCCGACTGGCAGGCGATGAGCAGCTGCGTGCTGCCGCGGAAGAGGAAGGTCATGCGGTTCTCGAGCTTCTGCCTGCCCGCGCTGTAGGTGATCGTGTACTGGTAGCCGGGCAGCCCTGCAAACTCGACCTCGTCGGCCTCTGACGTGCTGCCGCCGGCCTCGCGTGCCAGACGGCCGACGATGCGGTCGACCTCGAGCCGGTAGGCGCGCTCGCCTTCGGGGATCTGCTTCTTGAGCTTGTACTGCGAGACCGTCGCCTGGTCGTAGGGCTCCTTGAGCGCTGCGGTCACCGCCTGCAGCGGCATTCCCGCCCCGCCGTCCCCCGGCGGCGTGCGTGTCAGCGTCCAGCCCGCGGGATAGGAGAACGAGAAGGGCACCGAGTCGGCGCTGAAGTGCTGGCTGCCGCCGCTGTTGCAGCCGGCCAGCAGCAGCGCCGCCGTGAGCACCGCGAGCAGGCAGAGGTGCCGCAAGCGCATACGGTCAGCCGAGGTTCTGCTCGAAGAAGGCAAGGTTGCGGGCGAAGGCGGCCTCGGCCAGCTCTTCGTCGTAGGTGCCGAGGCGGTTGGCCGTGTTGCAGAACGCGTGGCCTGCACCCTCGTAGAACTCGGCGGTGACGTCGACCCCGGCATCCTTCATCTCGCTGATCAGGGCCTCGGCGTCCGGCTTCGGCACGAAGCCGTCCTCGGTGCCGTAGTGCATCAGTACCGGGCCCTTGATCTTCGACCATTCGGGCTTGCCGTGCGGGAAGACGTAGTAGAAGCTCGAGCTCGCGACGACCTTGTCGTCAAGCGCCGCGGCATAGAGACAGAGCGCGCCGCCGATGCAGTAGCCGGTCGAGCCGACGCGCTGGGTGCCGGCGCGCTGGGCGACGTGGTCGACTGCGCCCACGAGATCCTGCTGGGCCTGCTCGATGTTCATCGCCATCATCTTGTGTTCGGCTTCGTCCGGCGCGGTGGTCGTCTCGCCGCGGTAGAGGTCGGGGACGAGCGCGTGGTAGCCGTGCTGTGCGTAGCGGTCGGCGATCCCCTTGATCTCGTCGACGAGACCCCACCACTCCTGCACGACGATCAGCGCGCGGCCGTTGGGGTTGTCCGGAACCGCCAGGTAGCCCTGTGCGACGCCGTCGCCTGACGCGAACTCGACCATCTCTGAAGCCATCATCATCCCCTTCGAAAAAAGATCTCTGCTTGCCGGATCAGATGGGGCGCAAACTACCAACTGCTGGCGTCTTCGGCGGTCGGGAGCTCTGCGCTGTAGAGTCGCCGGCCATGTCCGACGTGATCCTGACCGACGTTGACGTCGCCACCTCGGTGGCCACGCTCACGCTCAACCGCCCCGACAAACTCAACGCCTTCGACGCCCAGCTGGTCGACGCCTGGGCCGACGCGCTGGAGCAGCTTTCGGCGCGCCGCGACGTCCACGTGATCGTCGTGCGCGGGGCCGGCCGCGGCTTCTGCGCCGGTGGCGACCTTTCCACGCTCGGCGCCGACAGCGGGCCGCTGGCCAGGAAGGAGTTCCTGCGCGACCACGTCCATCGCGTGCAGCGGGCGCTCGAGCGGACCGAGCAGCCGGTGATCGCGATGGTGCACGGCGCGGCGATGGGGGCGGGGCTCGACATGGCGCTGCTCTGCGACCTGCGCATCGCCGCAGAGGACGCAAAGCTCGGCGAGGCCTACGTCAAGCTGGGGCTGGTCGCCGGCGACGGCGGGGCGTGGCTGCTGACGCGCCTGGTCGGTCCGGCGCGTGCGTTGGAGCTGCTGTTGACGGGCAAGGTGATCAGCGGCGCGCAGGCGGCCGACTGGGGCCTCGTCAACGAGGCGGTCGCGCCCGAGCAGCTCGAGGCGAGAACCTATGAGCTTGCAACGCAGCTGGCGGCCGGGCCGCAGCTGGCGCAACGGCTGATCAAACGTGCGGTGCGCCAGGCCATGAGCATGCCGCAGGGCGTCCACTACGACAGCGTCTCTTCGCAGATGGTGTTGGCGCAGTCGCACGAGGACTTTCTCGCCGCCGTCGAGGCGG
>JBIQMF010000210.1:0-3069 GCA_044463545.1 Solirubrobacterales bacterium | reverse complement strand
TGGGCCGCCACGGCGTTGGCGCGGTTGCCGGTCCCCGCGCAGGCGTTCACCGTGTATCCCAGCTGCTGCGCCTTGGCCAGCGCAACCGACACCACGCGATCCTTGAAGGAGTGGGTCGGGTTTGAAGCCTCGTTCTTGACGTAGACGTTCTTGAGGCCCCCGAGGTACTCGCCCAGCCGCGGTGCGTGCACAAGCGGCGAGAGGCCGGTGGCAAGGCGCGACTCGGGCTTCTCTGTGAAGGGCAGGAAGTCCCAGTAGCGCCAGATGCTCTGGGGTCCAGCCTGGATCTGGCGACGCGCCTCGATCGGGTCTACGTCGCTGAAGTCGTATGAGGCCTCCAGTGGACCGAAGCAGTGTTCGCAGACGAACTTTGCTTCGAGCGGATACTCGGTGCCGCATTCTTTACATTTGAGCGCATCTACTGCCATCGGGAACCTCTTGTCTCTGATCACGTTCTTGCTACGAAAAAACCTCCGGCCGATGGGTCCGAAGGTTTCACGAGAAAGAGGCTTCGTCCACATCTTCAGCCGTCAGTCGGCTCTGGAATTGGCACCTTGCACGTGTTTGCACAACACTTGACACAGGTTGCCGGGGTATCAATGGGCCAGTCCCTCCACCCCTCTGGATGCGTACAGCTATGTGGGCGCAAGTATAGCTTGCACTTCCGTCGCCAAGCGCATAGGATGCTCTGGCTGCAAATCTTCCGGGGGGAGGAACACCGCGCAGCGGAGCTGGCAGGCCGTCAGACGCCCGGGGAGGCGCCTTGGCGGCAGCCACTCCGGCGGGGCGCTCGATTGCAGATCCGGACGAGGTGGCACTCGCGGTCGATAAAATCGCCGCACCATGCCTCTTTCTACGACGCTCGACGACCCTCTCAGTCAGCCGTGGCACGCATTCGCAACATGCCGTCACGGATTCGACGTCGCAGCGCCGCAGCGTCTGTAGAGAATCTCGTACCCGAGCTCAACACCGAGCCGCAGATCGAACAGATCGATCACGGCGGCATCCGCTGGATCAACGTTGAGAACCCCGGCCCGACCGAAGAATCCTGGCTGCGCGAGAACTTCGACTTCCACGAACTCGATCTCGAGGACGTGCGCTCACGCAACCAGCGCCCCAAGCTCGACGAGTACGACGACTACCTGCTGGTGATACTCCACCTGGCCGTCTTCGACAAGCGTGTCGGCCGGCTCAACGCGGCCGAACTCGACATGTTCATCGGCCCGGACTACCTCATCACGCTGCCCAACGAAGAACTCAAGCCCGTCGAGTACCTATTCGAGCGCTGCAAGAGCCACGAGGAGACGCGCGAGCAGCGCATGGGTCAGGGCACCGGCTACCTGCTCTACACGATCGTCGACGACGCCTTCGCGAGCTTCTTCCCGATGCTGCGCAAGATCGGCCTCAAGCTCGACTCGATCGAGGCAGACATCTTCGAGGAGGGCCGCTCACGCGAAGTCGTGCACGACCTCTCCAACGTCAAGCAGGAGATCATCAACTTCCGCAAGATCATCCGCCCGCAGCGCGCCGTGCTGCGTGACCTCGAACGCGTGAAGTCGCGCTTTCTCAACGAAGAACTCGAGGTCTACTTCGAGGACATCGTCGACGCCTCTGAGCGCATGTGGGACATGCTCGAGAACTACAAGGAAGTCGTCGAGGCGCTCGAGGCCACAAACGAATCCGTGATCAGCCACAACGTCAACGACATCCTGCGCTTCCTCACGGTCTTCAGCGTGCTCTTCCTGCCGCTCACCACGATCGCCTCGATCGCCGGCGCCAACGTGCTCTTCCCCGGCGAGGGGACGCACGCCGGCTTCTGGGTGATGATCGGCGCCATGGCCGTGGCGCTCGGCGGAATGCTCGCGTACTTCCGCAGGCGCACCTGGCTCTAGGGCCACGCTGGCCACGGTCGGCGCGCAGGCCGCCGCTGCCGCAGACTCAGGCCGTGCGGAAGTTGGGCGGAAGCTGCGCCGCACCGGCAGAGGCGCTCACACGATCCTTGCCGGCGTGCTTGCTGGCACCCATGGCGCCGTCGGCGGCGATCACGATGTCCTTCCAGGACGCGACCCCCTCCCAGCCTGAGTAGCCGAACGAGAGCGTCACCGTCGGTTCGCACAACACGTGCCAGTCGACGGCACCGATGGCGGCCCGGCATTTGGCGGCTGCGCGCATCACGTCGCGCTCGTCGCCTTCATCGAGGATCACCGCAAACTCGTCTCCCCCGATGCGACAGACCGTGGCAGCCGGGCCCGCTGCTCCGTCGAGAACCGACGCAACCATGCGCAGCACCTCGTCACCGGTGCGATGGCCGCCCGAGCTATTGACGGCCTTGAAGTCGTCGACGTCGGCCAGGATCAGGCCGCCCCGGCGCGGGCCCTCCGCGGCGCGGGCCAGGGTCGTCTCGAAGACCCGGCGATTGGCGAGGCCGGTCAGCATGTCGGTGTGGGCAAGCTCGAGCACGCGCTGCTCGGCGCGCTCGGCGCGGTAGCTGTTGTAGCGCAGCAGCGCGGCCACGGCCAGGATCGGGCTCGCGGAGGTGCCCGTCGCAAACACCGCCAGCGCGGCAAGCGCCGTGGTCGCCGCCAGCAGCCAGGTGTCGACGGTCTCCGGAACGACGCTGCCCAGCACCCGCTCCAGTCGGCCGGGAGCCTCCTGCGGCGACTGGTCCGACAGACTGCGCCCGCCGGCGGTCCCCGGCGTCGGCAGGCGCGGTGGCAGAGCCGCCTTGCTGTCGTACATGCGGCCGTCGGCCACATCCATCAAACCGTCAAAAGATGCCCCGTCGGCCGGGAAGGTCGCGCTGCCGATGCTGGCCGAGAGGTCAATCTGCGGACCGTCTTCGCTGCGCTGCTGAGTCAGGGCGACGGCGAAGCGTTGTTCGAAGTCGTGCATCTCATCGCGGTCGGCGCCCGGGACGAGTACGGCGAACTCGTCGCCGCCGATGCGCGCAACCTGGTCGCGCGGACCGCTGGCCGCGAGCAGCGCGTCTGCCGTCCGGCGGATCAGCTGGTCTCCCCCGCCGTGACCGTGGACCGTGTTGGCGACCTTCAGTCCGTTGACGTCGACGAA
>JBIQMF010000209.1:0-3120 GCA_044463545.1 Solirubrobacterales bacterium | reverse complement strand
GCCCGACGCCCAGTTGCGCCGCGCCGTCGCCGAGCGCTGCAGCGACATCTCGGCAGAGCTCGCCATCGTCGAGGCGCCCGACACCCGCGCGGCGGTGCGCCTGGCAGACGAGCTGGCCCCCGAACACATGCAGTTGATGCTGGCCGAAGACGCCGCGCGCTCGCTCGCCGGTGAAGTCACCCGCGCCGGTGCGCTCTTCGTCGGTCGCTGGGCTGCCACTGCCTTCGGCGACTATGTGCTCGGGAGCAACCACGTGCTGCCGACCGGCGGCTCGGCCGGCCACGCGTCGGCGCTGTCGGTACAGACCTTCATGCGCCGCATGGCCGAACTGCACGTGCCCCAGCCGGCGGCCACAGCGCTTGCAGATGCAGGAGCGACGATCGCCCGTGGCGAAGGTTTCCCGATGCACGCCGAATCGATGGAGGCCAGACGACAGTGAGCCAGCAGGCGCGAAGCGCAGAGTTGACCCGCAGGACCGGCGAGACAGACGTCTCGCTGAAGCTGTCGATCGACGGACAGGGAGACGGCACGCGCGACACGGGTGTCGGCTTTCTCGACCACATGCTCGACCTCTTCGCCCGCCACGGCAACTTCGACCTCGAGGTCAACGCCACCGGCGACCTCAAGACGGGCGCCCACCACACCGTCGAGGACGTCGGGATAGTGCTTGGGCAGGCCTTTGACGAGGCGCTGGGCGACCGCTCTGGGATCACCCGCTACGCCACGGCCACAATCCCGATGGACGAGGCCCGCGTCACCACGAGCATCGACATCTCGGGCCGCGCATACGTCGCCTTTGCCGGAGAGCTGCTGCCCGTCGGGCCGATCGCGGACTTTGACTCCGAGCTGACCGAAGAGTTTCTGCGCGCCTTCGCCAACAACGCCAACCTCACGCTGCACTGCGTCGTCGAGGCCGGCACCAACGCCCACCACATCGTCGAGGCCGTCTTCAAGTCGCTGGCGCGCGCCATGCGCGCAGCTGTCGCGATCGATCCCGGGCAGCGCGGAGTACCTTCAACGAAGGGCACGCTGACCGACTGAGGCAGAACGGCGGCGCGCTCGTCCCAGATGACCGCCTTCGCCGAGCCCCAGAGCCGACAGATCACGATTGCCATCCTCGACTACGGGATGGGCAACCTGCGCTCGGTCGAAAAGGCCCTGGAGCGCGTTGGCGCAAGCGTTTCGATCGTCAGCGATGCCGACAGCGCCCACGCCGCGGACGGTCTCATCCTGCCCGGCGTCGGGGCCTTTCCCGAAGCCATGCGCCGCATTCGCGCCGCCCGCTACGACGAGCTGATCGGCGAGTTTCTGGCCGGCGGCAAGCCGGTGCTGGGGATCTGCCTCGGTATGCAGGTACTGCTTGAGAGCTCGAGCGAGCACGAGGGCGGCTGGGGCCTCGGGCTCATCCAGGGTCGCGTCGAGGCGCTCGACGCCCAGGGCCTGAAGGTGCCGCAGCTGGGTTGGAACGCCGTGCACTGGAAGCGCAGCTCACCGCTCACCGACGGTCTGCCGGAGCCCGCGTACTTCTACTTCGCAAACTCGTACTCGGCGCGGCTGGTGGACGCCGGGAATCTGCTGGGCGAGTCGGACTACGGCGCACCCTTCACCGCGGTGGTCGAGCGGCCGCCGCTCTATGGCGCCCAGTTTCACCCCGAGAAGTCGAGCCGCCACGGACTGCAGCTGCTGGCCAACTTTGTGCGCATCTGCGCCGACGTCAGAACAGGAGCCCTTACTTGATCCTCTTCCCGGCCGTGGACATCCGTGGCGGGCGCGCCGTGCGGCTGACCCAAGGTGATTACGAACGCGAGCAGGTGTACTTCGACGACCCGCTTGCGGCGGCGCGCGACTGGGCTGACCAGGGTGCGACGCACCTGCATGTCGTGGATCTCGACGGAGCGCGCAGCGGCCAGCGCCGCAACCTCGACCAGCTCGAGCGCATCGCCGCGGAAACCTCGCTGCCGGTCCAGTACGGGGGCGGCCTGCGCGACATGGCCGCGCTCGACGCCGCCGTTGCGGCCGGGGCCTGGCGCGTCGTGATCGGAACGGCGGCCTTCCGCGACCGAGAGTTCCTTGAGGCCGCAGTGGCCCGCCACAAAGAGCGCATCGTCGTCTCGGCCGACGCTCGCGCCGGCCGCATCAGCGCGCAGGGCTGGACCGAGGCGACGGACCTGCTGGCAACTGACGCCGTCGCCGAGCTGGCTGCGGCTGGCGTTGAGACCTTCGTCTACACGGACATCGAGCGCGACGGGATGCTCGTCGGAACCGACCTCGACGGACTGCGTGCGGTGGCCGAGGCGGCAGGCGAGGCGCGCGTGATTGCATCCGGTGGCGTCGGTGAGCTCGCCCACCTCGATGCCTTGAAGGCGCTGGCGCTGCCCAACCTCGAAGGCGTGATCGCCGGAAAGGCGCTGTATGAGCGCCGTTTCACGCTGGCCGATGCCCTGGAGCGCATCTAGCCGTGCCGCCGCTCAAGCGCGTCATACCCTGCCTCGACGTCGAAGGCGGTCGCGTCGTCAAGGGCACCAACTTTGTCGATCTGCGCGACGCCGGCGACCCCGTTGAGCTGGCCGAACGCTACGACTCAGCTGGGGCCGATGAGGTCGTGTTCCTCGACATCACCGCCACCAGCGACGACCGCAGCACGATTGTCGACTTGGCGCGGCGCGCCGCCGACAACGTCTTCATCCCCTTCACGATCGGTGGCGGGATCCGTTCCGTCGCGGATGCCCAGCAGGTGCTCGACGCCGGGGCCGACAAGGTCGGCGTCAACTCGGCGGCCGTCAAGCGACCACAGCTCATCAACGAACTCGCCGAGGTCTTCGGCAACCAGTGCGTGGTGCTGGCGATCGACGCCAAGCGCGTTGCGTCAAGCGACGACGCTGCTGCGCGCTGGGAGGTCTACACGGCCGGCGGCCGCAGCGCCACGGGGCTCGATGCGCTTGAGTGGGCACGCGAAGGCGTCGAGCGCGGAGCCGGGGAGATCCTGCTCACGAGCATGGACCGCGACGGCACGCGTAGCGGCTACGACGTTGAACTCACGCGCACGATCGCCGATGCGGTGCCCGTACCCGTGATCGCCTCTGGGGGAGCTGGCACGCTCGAGCATCTCGTCGAGGGGGT
>JBIQMF010000208.1:0-3144 GCA_044463545.1 Solirubrobacterales bacterium | reverse complement strand
ACGACGGTCACGCGCGACCACCTGCGGCCGCTGGCGCGCGACTCGAAGCCGCTGCTCGACGTCCTGGCGCCGGCCGCGACGGACCTCGCCAAGATGACGCCCGACGCCGTCTCGGCCACCCACTCCTTCAACAACCTGCTCAACATCGTGGGCTACAACCCCAGCGGCTCAGAAGAGGGCTACCTCTACTGGCTGTCCTGGTTCGCCCACATCTCCGCCTCGTCGTTCAACCGCGCCGACGCCAACGGCATCCTCGGGGCTGGCGCGCTCATCGGCACCTGCAATGACTATCGCGGCACCGGTCTGGCCGCTCAGGGCGGAAACCCGCTGCTGAGGCTCCTGATCGGCATCACAGGACTCCCGAAGGGCTGCTGATGATCAAGCGCACTCCGACAGCAGCCCAGCTCACAGCGATGATCGCCTTCGCGTTCTCGTGCTTCGCCCTGATCCTCTTCCTCTGGGTCAGCTTCGGCGGGCCGGTACCCCTGAAGCCCGAGGGCTACCGCGTCAACATCAGCTTTGACGAGGCCGTCCAATTGGCGACCGAAGCCGACGTACGCATTTCCGGTGTGCCGATCGGCAAGGTCAAGGAGGTCACCCCCGAGCAGGGGCGCACGACGGCCGAGCTTGAGATCCAGCCGCGCTACTCGCCACTGCCGGCCGACGTACGCGCCATCCTGCGCAGCAAGACGCTGCTGGGAGAGACCTACGTGGAGCTCTCGCCGGGCACCAAGGGCGGTCCCACGATCCCCGACCACGGTCAGCTTTCGTCGACTCAGGTTTCCGACCAGGTCCAGCTCGACGAGGTCATCCGCACCTTCGACGCCTCGACCCGCCAGGCCTTCGGCGACTGGCTGATCGGGCAGTCCGACGCCGTCAAGGGCCACGGCGATCAGCTCAACCAGGCCTTCGGCGTGCTGCCGATGTTCATGACCGACAGCAAGAACCTGCTCGAGGTGTTGCACCGCCAGGACGAGGCGCTCAGCCGCATCTTCCGCAACACGGCCGACATCTTTGAGGCGATGGACAGCCGCCCGGGGCAGTTGACCGAGCTCATCACGGCGTCGAACACGCTCCTGCGCGTGACCGGAAACCGCAGCCAGCAGCTCGTCGACACATTCAACGAGTTCCCCGAGTTCCTGCGCGAGACGCGCAAGACGATCTCGGAGTTTGAGGACTTTGCCGACGGCACGCAGAACCTCATCCGCAACACCAACGACTTCGCCGACGCCTCATCGCCGATCATGAAGAAGTCGGTGCGCGTGACGCGCGACGCCAAGGACCTCGTGATCGGGCTCGAGGCGATGCTGGACAAGGCCGACGCCGGCCTGCCGGCCACCAACGAGTTCCTTGACCTGGCCAAGCCGGCGCTGGCGCAGCTCGACCCATTCCTGGCCAACCTCAACCCGGTGCTCGAGTTCGTCGGTATGTACCAGCGCGAGCTGACGGCCTTCGCCGGCAACACCAGCGCCGCATCGCAGGGTCAGTTCAACGATGACACCCCGAACAAGGGCCAGGCGAAGTTCGGCCACTACCTGCGCGCCTTCACGCTCTTCACGCCCGACGCGCTGGCGTACTACCCGAACAAGTCCGACAAGACGCGCAGCAACGCCTACCCGGTGCCCGGCTGGTACGACCGCCTGGCCCAGGGACTGCAGGTCTTCGACGCCGGCGCCTGTGGCACGATTCCGGTCCCGGCGCTCGACCCGGATGACACGCTCTACCTGACGACGCCGATCGACCTGCCGCACATTCTGCCGCAGATCAACCGCATCATCTACGGCGGTGACTACACGGACAATCCGACAGACGGCAGTCCGCCCGCTGTCGCCGACAACCTGGCGAAGAACCAGACAAACGCCGCCAACCTGTTGGCACCCAACTGCGAGCAGCAGCAGTCGATGACCTTCCAGGGCGCGACGCAGCAGTTCCCGCACGTCAATCTCGGCAGCAACGCGACGCCGTAGCGCTGTGGCGGCCGGGGAACGCACCGAGCGGCCATCATGAACCTTCCAGACCACTGGCAACGCCTGGCCGAAGGGGCGGCGCGACTTTCGCTCAGACGGCCACCCGTCGTGATCGGCCTGGCCAGCCTGATCGCCGTGGCGGGCGCCGTGCTGGCGCTGGGGCTTTCGCCCGACACCAGCGTCGAGTCGATCACCGGACGCGGTGGCGACACCTACGAGGCCACGCAGGTCTGGGGCGAGCAGTTCGGCGCCGACCCGATCCTCGTGGTGGCCCGCGGCAACGTCGCCAAGATGATGCTGGGGCCGGACATCGGTGTGCTGCTGGGGCTCGAGGGGTGTCTCTCGGGCAAGCTCACCAAGAAGGCGCTGGCCAGCCAGCCCGAGGTCTGCAGGCGACTGGCCGAGCTCAAACCCGTGACCGCCGTGTACGGTCCGGGAACCTTCGCCAACACCGCCGTCGTGTCGATCGAGGAGCAGCTCAAGCAACTGCAGAAGGACGCGCAGAAGCAGGGCCGCGAGGCCGGCAAGGCCGCCGCCGAGATTGCAAGGCGTAAGGGACGCAGTGAGGCGGCCCAGCGTGAGGCGCGCGAGGCTGCCGAGACCGCGACACGCGTGACGATGGCGACCTACGCGCTGCGCCTCGGGACCGAGTACAACCTCGGGCCCGGCAGTCCTCCCGCCATCAACAACGCCTACTTCATCTCGCGCCTCATCTTCGACCCCGTGCAGGGCTCCGATGTGCCCAAGTCGCGCTGGTCCTACATCTTCCCCAGCGCCGACGCGGCGATGATCCAGGTCCGCCTGAAGCCCGGTCTCAGCAACCAGCAACGCGCCGAAGTCGTCGACCTCGTCAAACGCGCCACGGCCGAGCCGAAGTATCAGCTCAGCAAGGGGCAGTACTTCGTGACGGGTGCCCCGGTTCTGCTCGACGGCGTCGAGGACGCCATCGAACGCGCAATGGTCGTGCTGCTGATCGCCGCGTTCGTGGTGATGGCGTTGATGTTGCTGGTCGTCTTCCCGGCGGAGCTGCGGCTCCTGCCGCTGGTGCTCGCGCTGATGGCGGCCGCAGTCACCTACGGCCTGCTGGCGCTGACCGGCTCGCAACTGGGGGTGGGCGCCGTCGCGGTCCTGCCTGTGCTCGTCGGTCTGGCAGTCGACTACGCCATCCAGTTCCACG
>JBIQMF010000207.1:0-3166 GCA_044463545.1 Solirubrobacterales bacterium | reverse complement strand
CGGGCACCTGCTGACCCGTGCCGACTGGAGTCCCCTGAAGCAGCTCGCGGACTCGCCCGATCTCTGGGAGCGCCGCATCGCCATCATCGCCAGCTTCAAGTTCATCCGCGCAGGCCAGCTCGAGCCGACATTCGCGCTGGCCGAGCAGTTGTTGGCCGACGAGCACGACCTCATGCACAAGGCCGTCGGCTGGATGCTGCGCGAGGCCGGCAAGCGTGACAGAGTTGCGCTCGAGCGCTTTCTCGGCGAGCACGCCGGTCAGATGCCGCGCACGATGCTGCGCTATTCAATCGAACACATGCCGCCCGAGGAGCGCGCCGCATGGCGCGCCGTGCGGCACGAGCAGGAGGAGCAGGGTCAGACATGAAGGGCATTGCCACAGAATTCAAGGAGTTCATCAGCCGCGGAAACCTCGTCGAGCTGGCCGTCGCGGTCGTCATCGGCACCGCATTTGCGGCGCTCGTGGCCTCACTCGTGGCCGACCTCATCACGCCGGTGGTGGCGGCGATCTTCGGGCAGCCCGACTTCTCGGGCCTCACCTTCACGATCAACGGCAGCGTCTTCAAGTACGGCAACTTCCTCAACGCGCTGGTGGCGTTCCTGACGGTGGCCGCGGCCATCTTCTTCTTCGTCGTCAAGCCGATGAATCTCTGGAAGGAGCGCGAGAAGCGCGGCGCAGACCCCGACGTCAAGGATTGCCCGCACTGCCTCTCGGAGATCCCCTACGCGGCCACGCGCTGCGCCCACTGCACGAGCGAGCTGCCGGCCGCATGAGCGCAACACGCGACAGCGGCCAGCCGCCGCCGGTGCCAGAAGCGCTGCGTAGCCCGATGTCGCAGCAGGACATGGAGACGGGCTTTCGTGCAGCTCGCGCCATCACGCGCGTGGCGGCGCTCTTCATGTTGTTGCTGGCGGCCGGCGCCGTCGCCAAGGAGTCCAAGGTGATTCCGGTGGCGGTTGTTTGGTCGCTGCTCACGATCGCCGTCTACGTCACCGTGGTGGCGCGTCTGCGCGCCCACTTCGACCGTGCGAATGCAGAGATCAGCAGCCGTCGGCCGGAGGATCTTGCCCCGGGGGGCTTCAGCGACGAGGACGAAGGCGGCGAGCGGCTCTAGACGAGCTTGCGCCGGACCAGCTCTTCGGCGATCTGCACGGCGTTGAGCGCGGCACCCTTCAAGAGGTTGTCGCCGACGACGAAGAGGTTCAGGGCGTTCTCGGCCGAGGCGTCCTCGCGGATGCGCCCGACCAGCACGTCGTCTTCGCCCTCGGCGTCGATCGCCAGCGGCACGGCGGCAGTCTGCGGGTCGTCGACGACGCGCACGCCCGGCTGCGCCTCGAGCAGGCTGCGGGCCTCCGCGGCCGAGATCGGCCGCTCAAACTGGACGTTGACCGACTCGCTGTGGCCGACGAACACCGGCACGCGCGTGCAGGTCGGTGAGACCTCGAGTTCGGGCAGCGAGAAGATCTTGCGCGACTCGTTGATGAGCTTGCGCTCCTCGTCGGTGTAGGCGTCGCCCTCGCTGAAAGAGCCGGCCATCGGCAGCACGTTGAAGGCGATCTGGTGCGGGTAGCTCTTGGGCGCAGGCGGGTTCTGGTCGCTGCTGATGGCGCTGCTCTCGGCGCGCAGCTCGTCGATCGCCGCCTTGCCCGTGCCGCTGACCGACTGCATCGTCGTGACCACCAGTCGCTTCATGCCGGCGGCCTCGTGCAGCGCCTTCAGCGGCACCACGAGCTGCGCCGTCGAGCAGTTGGGGTTGGCGATGATCTTCGTCTGGTCGTCGTTCTTGAGGACGTCCAGCGCGTCGGCGTTGACCTCGGGGACGACGAGCGGGATGTCGTCGTGCATGCGCCACCAGGACGAGTTGTCGACCACCACGCAGCCGGTCGCCGCGAACTTCGGTGCCCAGTCGCGCGAGACGCCGCCGCCGGCGGAGAAGATGGCGATGTCAAAGCCGGAGATGTTCTCGTCGGCGAGTTCGACGACGGTCGCCTCCTGGCCGCCGATCATCACCTTGCTGCCGGCCGAGCGGGCAGAGGCCATCGGCACGATCTCGCTGGCTGGAAAGCCACGGTCGACCAGCACCTTGAGCATGCGGGTGCCGACGACTCCCGTTGCTCCTACAACTGCGACGCGATACGAACTCATGACCAGAATCCTAGGACAGCAACTAAGTGCTGAATGGCTCGGTCGTGTTTGCGCTCAGGATCGCGACGTACGCGGTGTAGATGAAGACACGATTGCGGCGTTTTCCGGTTACTTCGCTTGCGATTCCCAGTTGCTCCAACCGATTGATCGCGTTGTTCACGGAATTCGGTGTCACGCCGAGTTCTCCCGCGAGCCGCTGGGGAACAATCACCGGTCGCTTCGCGAGCTGGTCGAAGACCTTCATCGTGATCGCCGAAGCACGTCCGTGACTGACCAACCGGGCGCGATCGGAGGTGAGCAGGTCAGAGATCCGGCTTGCCGTCGCAACTGCGTCGTCACTGACCGAGATGACGCCTCGCAGAAAGAACTTGATCCAAGATTCCCAGTCGCCATGGCTGCGTACGCGGTTGAGCAGCTCGTAGTACTCGTCGCGGTGCTGCTTGAAGTAGAGACTCAGATAGAGGAGCGGGCGTTCGAGGAGACCCGCCGCCGAAAGGATGAGGGTGACCAACAGGCGTCCGACGCGTCCGTTCCCGTCGTGAAATGGATGGATCGTTTCGAACTGCACGTGTGCGAGTGCTGCCTTTAGCAACGGGTCTGTCGACTCGGGGACCTCGTTGATGAATCGTTCAAGGTCGGCGATGAGATCGGGCACAGCTTGAAAGGGGGGTGGGATGAATCTTGCCCCACTGGGGTGCGGCCCTCCGATCCAGACGGGGCTATTACGAAACTCGCCCGGATGTTTCTCGCCGCCTCGCGAGCCGGCCAGCAGCCGCGCGTGCGCGCCGCGTATCAGCCGCACTGAAACCGGAATACCCGCATCCCTGACTTCGTCCACGGCATAGTTGATGGCGCTCAGGTAGTTCGCCGTCTCGGTCACGTCGTCAATTGGAACCCCCGGCACCTGATCGGCCTCGAAGAGAAGCAGCTGGTCAAGCGAAGACTGTGTTCCTTCGATCTGCGAGGAGAGCACCGCCTCCATCCGGACGTAGCCGTAGATCAGCAGATCGAGGTCGGGCT
>JBIQMF010000206.1:0-3227 GCA_044463545.1 Solirubrobacterales bacterium | reverse complement strand
GCTGGGCCCGGGCCGGCGCACCCGCGTGCGCACGGGTATCGCGGTCGCCATCCCAGAGGGTCACGCGGGCCTCGTACTGCCGCGCAGCGGCCTGGCCCACAAACACGGAGTCACGCTGACCAACACGCCCGGCTTGATCGACTCGGGCTACCGCGGGGAGTTACAGGTGCTGCTGCTCAACACCGACCCCGACGAGACCTTCACGGCTGAGCCCGGCGACCGCATCGCGCAGCTCGTGGTCGTGCCGTACGCGGCGCCGACCTGGGTCGAGGTCGACGCATTCGAAGAGACCCAGCGCGGCCTCTTGGGTTTCGGTTCATCGGGCACCTGAGCGCGCCATCCGGCGCAGCAGGTGCGGTGCCATCAGTGTGGTGATGACAGACATCGTCACGACGATCGAAAAGATCTTCGCGTCGATTGCGCCGGCCTCGTAGCCGATTCCAGCCACGATGATGCCGACCTCGCCGCGCGGAATCATCCCGACGGCGACGATCTGCCTGTCGCGCCCGGAGAATCCGCCGGCCCCCAGCCAGGCGCCGAGATACTTCGTGATGACCGCCAGCAGCGTGATTCCTCCGAGCAGCAGCAGCGAGTCCGCGTCGGCGAAGACGTCGAGGCTCATCTGCACCCCGATGGCCGCGAAGAAGAACGGTCCGAACACGGCGTAGAGCGGTGCCACCTCCTGCTCGATCGAGCTGTGATCGCGCGTCTCGGCCACGATCATGCCGGCAAGGAACGCACCGATCACGGCGGCGAGGCCGATCTCGTCCGCCAGCACGGCAAGGCCGAGGCAGATGAGCACGGCCGGCAGCAGGGGCGAGTTGGCAAAGCGCGGTGCCTCGAGCAGTCGTGGCCAGCGCTTCAACAGGGTGCTGCCGCCCAGCCCGAAGAAGACGAGAAACCCCACGGCCATGAGGCAGAGCAGCGCAAGCTCTGCTGCGCTGACGCCGTCGTCGCTGGCGATGCCGGTCGCCACGGCCAGAACGATGAGCGCCAGAATGTCATCGATCACTGCGGCGCCGAGGATCGTGCGTCCTGCAGGCCCGGCCTCAATGCCAAGCTCCAGCAAGATGGCCGAGGTGATACCAACGCTGGTCGCCGCAAGCGCCGCGCCGAGGAAGACCGCCGTGTGCTCAGAGGCACCAAGCATCAGGGCAAGAGAGATCCCTGCGCCCGCCGGCAGGGCGACACCCAGCACACCAACCTGAAGCGATGCCTTGCCGACGCTGCGGATCTCGCCCAGACGCGTCTGCAGGCCGACCCAGAAGAGCAGCAGGATGACGCCGAGCTCGGCGAAGACTTCCACGACGTTGTCGAGCTCGACCCAGCCGAGGACGGCAGGGCCGACGAGCACGCCGGCCAGAACCTCACCCACGACGATCGGCTGGCCCAGGCGCCTGCAGAGCTCTTCGCCGAGCTTGGCCGCCAGCAGCAGGAGAAAGAGCGAGAGCAGCGCCGCCCCGGCGACATCGCTGGCCAGCGGCAGGTTCATCCGGCCTCTGCCGCGCGCACGGCGCTCTCGTGCGCCAGATTCTCGAGCTCGTCGTCCAGCGGAGCCAGCTCCACTCCGCCCAGCGCGAGACTCGTGAGGTGGTCGGCAAACCACGCGTTCTTGGGCAGCAGCGGGCCGTGCAGGTAGGTCCCGAAGACGTTGTTCTCGTGTGCACCCTCGAGGCCGTCCTTGCCGTTGTTGCCGAAGCCCTTCACGATGCGACCGAGCGGGGCGCTGCCGCCTCGGAGGTGGGTGCGCCCGCCGTGGTTCTCAAATCCTGCAAGCCGTCTCGGCCGGCCGCCCAGCTCGAGCTCGATGAGCACGTTCCCAGTGAGGCGCGGCCCGGACTGGCGCACGGTGTAGAGGTCGATGAGTTCGAGCCCGGCGACGCGTTGATCGCCCAGTTCGTAGTACTCGCCCAAGAGTTGATAGCCGCCGCAGACTGCCAGCAGCACCTTGCCGTCGGCAGCAGCCGCGTGCAGGGCCGCGCGTTTGTACGTGCGCAGGTCCTCGGCGATCTGCAGCTGGTCGCGATCCTGTCCGCCGCCGATGTAGAAGAGGTCGTGGGCTGCGGCGTCGAGCTTGTCGTCGATCTCGACTGCGGTCAGCTCGAAGCCGATGCCGCGCCGCGCGCAGCGTTGCTCGAGCAGCAGCATGTTGCCGCGGTCGGCGTAGATGTTCATGCGCGAAGGGTAGAGCGCGCAGACGCGCAGCGTGCGGCCGCTCATGCTCCACTCCAGTACTGGCCGGCGTCGCCGCGCCTTGCGACCGCGGTGCGCAGCTCGAGCAGGGCCGTGTACGTCGGAAGCGCGAAGATGTCGGTGTCGCCGTCGGCCGCATCGGCCACAGCGATGTCGAACGACTGCTCGATGCGCCGGTCGATCCTGATCTGCTGGCGCGCGATGCCAGCGTGGGCAAGGCGCAGCGCCAACTCTTCGGCACGCGTCCCCGAGCACGTGATCCTGCGCGTGCGCCCGGCCAGCAGATCGAAGTCGGCGTCCCAGACCCAGGAGACGTCACGGCCGTCGGCGATCTTGTCGTTGAGCGCGATCCAGACGTCGAAGGGCGCGTTCTCGGCGCTGATCGTCTTCAGCACCTCGTTGGCGCCGGTCGGATTCTTGATCAGCAGGAGCGCCACTTCTTTGCCGGAGATCTCCAGCGTCTCCATCCGGCCGAAGACCGCGCGCGCCCGCTCGAGACCCTGACCGATCGTCTCCGCCGGGATCGACAGCGCGTGAGCGGCGGCCGCCGCCGCGACCGCGTTGTAGACGTTGTAGAGGCCTGGGATCGGCAGCTCCACGGCAAGCTCCTGCCCGGCCAGCGCAATCCTGGCGCTGGTGCCCCGCATCCCGTGCGTGGCGATCTCGGTCACTGCGACGTCGAGGGGCGGACGCTCGAAGTCGCCGTTCGGGCAGTGGTAGAGGCCGAGGTGGCCGACCTGCACGGCGTCATAGACGAGGGCTGCGCCGCAGCGCCGGCAGAACTTCGAGTCGGCGGCGTGTCGCGGCGTGCGCTCGGCGTGTGTGGTGTCGGCAAGCCCGAAGTAGAGCGTGTTCTGGCGGCCCTCGCCGAGGCCAACCAGCAGCGGGTCGTCGGCGTTCAGCAGAACGCGTGTCGAAGGGGGGAGGGCGGTGATCATCTCGGCCCAGCCGTCGGCCAGCGTTTCAAGCTCGCCGTAGCGGTCGAGCTGATCACGGAAGAGGTTCCCGAGCACCATCACGCTGGGTCTGACCTG
>JBIQMF010000205.1:0-3232 GCA_044463545.1 Solirubrobacterales bacterium | reverse complement strand
CAGACCGTCAAGTGCTTCGGCGCCAACAACTACGGACAGCTGGGCAACACCACCAACGTGCAGTCGCCCGCTCCCGTGCAGGTCTCGGTGATCGACGGCAGCAGCGAAGCGCTGCAGGCCCGGCAGGTGGTCAGCGGCACCAACCACAGCTGCGCCCTGCTGGCCAACGGCAACGTCAAGTGCTGGGGACGCAACAACGCGCGCCAGCTCGGCACCCCGGGCAACCCGGCGGCGTACATCAACACACCGATCAACGTGCCGAACCTCGCCAACAACATCACCGAGATCGCGACGATGGCCGACCACAGCTGCGCCGTGCACCAGAACGACACAATCTCCTGCTGGGGCGCTAATCCCTACGGGCAGCTCGGCGACGGGACGATTGCGCCCTTCAAGGGGGCTGTCAAGGTCGACGGGATCGGCAACGCGCGCCAGGTCAGCACCGGCGTCAGCCACAGTTGCGCGCTGGTGGCCGGCGGCGCTGTGCGCTGCTGGGGCTCGAACGAGTTCGGCCAGCTCGGCAACGGCACACGCGTGACCTCGAACAAGCCGGTCAGCGTGATAGGCCTCTCAAGGCCGGCGACCGAGATCACCGTCGGCGGCTACCACTCCTGCGCGCGGCTCGACACCGGCTACATCTACTGCTGGGGCCGCGGCACGAAGGGCCAGCTCGGTGACGGCAGCACCACGAGCAGCACGACCCCACGGCTCGTCGTGACCTTCGCCGGCGTGCGCTTCGCCTCGGTCTCGATGCCGCACAACGGCGTCGGCGGGCCCAGCCCCAGCTCAGACCTGCGCGCAACGGTCGTCGGTCAGGCACCGCGCAGCGGCAAGCTCAGCCAGCAGTGCCGTACCAACGCCCACCTGCGCATCACGATCGTGCAGGACGGGGTGACAACGACGAAAAAGCTCATCAAGCGCTTCAAGCGAAGCGGTCAGGTCAAGTGCAGCGCGCGCTTCCATCTCGAAGAGATCACGCGCAGTGCATCACCTGCAGCAGTAACTCTGCGCGGCAGCTATAAAGGGAATGCATCCATGCCCGGAGCGAGCCTGACGCAGACGTTCAATCTGCCGTGACCTCCGCAGCGGCGAGGTCGTAGCGACCGACTTTCACCGCAATCGCACCCCCAGGGCCTCGGGCTGCCGCTGCGACTTCCGCCGGCGGCCCGAGCTGCCCGGGAGCACCCGGCAGCTCAGGACACGCCCGGCGATCAAGCCTTGGCCAGCAGCAGTCTGCCGTCGTCGGCGTCGACCTTGACTGCATCGCCGTCGCCGAAGTCGCCTTCGAGGATGGCGATGGCCAGCTTGTCGACCAGCTCCTTCTGGATCACGCGCTTGAGTGGGCGTGCACCGTAGATCGGGTCATAGCCGAGGTTGCTAAGCAGCGTCGTCGCGTCTTCGCTGAGCTCGACCTTGATGCCGTGCTCCTCGCGGGCGCGGCCGATCAACTGGTCGACCTGGATCTCGACGATCCGGCTCAGCTGCTCCTTCGAGAGCCGCGCGAAGATCACGGTGTCATCGATGCGGTTGAGGAACTCCGGCTTGAAGGTGTCGCGCAGCGCGCCCTCGACGAGCTCGCGCATCTTCTCTTCGGCCTCATCGACCGACTTGCCGGCCTCAGCCGCCTGCTTCTCGACGTCGACGATGAACTGCGAGCCGACGTTGCTGGTCATGATCAGCACGGTGTTCTTGAAGTCGACCGTGCGGCCCTGGCCGTCGGTCAGACGGCCGTCGTCGAGCACCTGAAGCAGTGTGTTGAATACATCAGGGTGGGCCTTCTCGATCTCGTCGAGCAAGACCACGCTGTAGGGCCGGCGGCGCACGGCCTCGGTCAGCTGCCCGCCCTCTTCGTAGCCGACGTAGCCGGGAGGCGCGCCGACCAGTCGCGCGACCGTGTGCTTCTCCATGTACTCGGACATGTCGAGCCGCACCATCGCCTGCTCGGAGTCGAACATGAACTCGGCCAGCGCACGCGCAAGCTCGGTCTTGCCGACTCCTGTCGGCCCGAGGAAGAGGAAGCTGCCGATCGGACGGTTGGGGTCTTGTAGGCCGGCTCGTGAGCGCCTCAGTGCGTTGGCCACGGCGCTGATCGCCTCGTCCTGGCCGATCACGCGTTCGTGCAGGCGGTCCTCCATCTGCAGCAGCTTCTCGACTTCGCCCTCCATCATGCGCGAGACGGGAATGCCCGTCCAGCGCGCGACGATCTCGGCGATCTCTTCTTCGCCGACCTCGTCCTTGAAGAACGTCGTCGCCCCGTCGTTCTCGGCGACGGCGGCCTCGCGCTCGGCGAGGTCGGCTTCGAGCGCCGGGATCGTTCCGTAGCGCAGCTCGGCCGCGCGCTCAAGGTCGCCCTCGCGTCCTGCGCGCTCGATCTCCACGCGGGCCTCGTCGAGCTGCTCCTTGATCTCCTTGATCGACTCGACGGCTTCGCGCTCGGTCGACCAGTGGGCCTTCATCTCGTTGGACTGCTCCTGCAGTTCGGCAAGCTCAGCCTGCAGCGTGTCGAGCCGCTTCTTCGAGGCGTCGTCGCTCTCCTTCTTGAGCGCCTGCTCCTCGATCTGCAGCTGCTGGATGCGGCGCTCGATCTCGTCGATCTCGGTCGGCAACGAATCGTTCTCGATCGAGAGCCGGGAGGCGGCCTCGTCGATCAGGTCGATGGCCTTGTCGGGCAGGAAGCGGTCTGCGATGTAGCGGTGGCTGAGCGTGGCGGCGGCGATGATGGCGGCGTCCTGGATGCGCACGCCGTGGTGGATGTCGTACTTCTCCTTGAGGCCGCGCAGAATCGCGATCGTGTCTTCGACGGTCGGCTCGCCGACGTAGACGGGCTGGAAACGGCGCTCGAGCGCGGCGTCCTTCTCGATGTGCTTGCGGTACTCGTCGAGCGTCGTCGCGCCGACTGCGCGCAGTTCGCCGCGCGCCAACATCGGCTTCAAGAGGTTGGCCGCGTCGACGGCACCTTCGGCGCCGCCGGCGCCGACGATCGTGTGCAGCTCATCCATGAAGAGGATGATCTGGCCCTCGGCTTCCTGCACCTCCTTGAGCACGGCCTTGAGTCGATCCTCAAACTCGCCGCGGTACTTGGCGCCGGCGATCAGCGCGCCGATGTCGAGCGAGACGACGCGGCGATCGCGCAATGAGCCGGGCACGTCGCCGGCGACGATGCGCTGGGCCAGCCCTTCGACGATGGCGGTCTTGCCGACGCCGGGCTCGCCGATCAGCACGGGGTTGTTCT
>JBIQMF010000204.1:0-3319 GCA_044463545.1 Solirubrobacterales bacterium | reverse complement strand
TGCAGGCGACTCAGGTCGACTGCGCAGTCGGACGCACCAGAACCATGTTGACGTCGACGCTGGGCGGCTGTTCGAGCGCGTAGAGGACGGCCCGGGCGATGTCGCCGGGGACCAGCGACCCGGGGTCTGCCCCGTCGTCGAAGAACGGCGTGTCGACCATGCCCGGAGCGATCAACGTGACGCGTGCGCCGCTGTCGTTGAGCTCCTGGCGCAGAGCTTCGGCCATTCCGTGCACCGCGAACTTGGTCGACGAGTAGAGCGAGCCGGACAACGGACGCGTGCCGGCGACGCTGCCGGTCAGCAGAAAGTGGCCGCTGTTGCGGCGGATCTCGTCCATGCCGGCGCGGATCGTGAGGGCGCAGCCCAGCACGTTCGTGAGCACCATCTCGCGCCAGTGCTCGACGCTCTCCTGGGTGAAGCCACGGCGTGCGCCGAAGCCGGCGTTGGCGAAGACCGCGTCAACCTGTCCGAAGCGCTCAACAGCGGCTGCAACCAGCGCCTCGAGCTCCGCGATCTCGGTGACGTCGCAACGCTGGGCCAACGCCTGCTGCTGGCCGAGCTCGTCGCGCAGCGCCTCAAGCTTCTCGATGCCGCGCGCGCCCAACGCGACGTTCCAGCCGCGCTCGACGGCGAGCCGCGCCGTCTGCGCGCCGATGCCGCTCGATGCTCCGGTGATCAAGAGTGTCCTGGCCATGCGTACCCCCTTCGGGTGTTCGGGATCGGGTCGTCAGCGTTCGCCGCCGGGCTTCCACAGCGGCTCCTCGCCGCCTGCGTTGGCGCCGCGGCTGAGGATGAAGAGCAGGTCGGAGAGTCGGTTGAGGTAGCGGACGACCTCGGGGTTTGCACCTTCGACAAGCAGGGCGCGGCGCTCGGCGCGGCGACAGATCGTGCGGCAGACGTGCAGATGCGCGGCGGCCAGCGAGCCGCCGGGCAGCACGAACGAGCGCAGCGGCTCGAGATCCGCGTTGACCTCGTCGCAGACCGACTCAAGCCAGGCGGTCATCTCCGGTGTCGCGCGCAGGCGCTGACGGTCCGATTCGGGGTCCTCGGGCACCGAGAGGTCGGCGCCGAGGTCGAAGAGATCGTTCTGAACGCGGGTGAGCCACCGGGCGTACTGCTGCGGCAACGAATCGCCCGCGGCGGCCAGCGTCAGGCCGATGAATGCGTTGAGCTCGTCGGTGGCTCCATATGCCTCGATCCGCGGGTCCGTCTTGGGAACGCGCGACATGTCGCCCAGATGCGTTTCGCCCCCGTCGCCGAGCTTCGTGTAGATGCGGGTGAGGTTGACTGCCATCGCCTGCAGCATAGGTGAGGCGCCGCAGGATCAGCCCCACGCGTGCTCAGACGCGGATGTGGCGCGTGCCGCCCGACCCCGCGCGACGGTCGGCCCGGTTGGCCACGCGGACCTGGTTACGACCGTTGTTCTTGGCCGCGTAGAGCGCCTCGTCGGCGTCGGCGAAGATGGCGTCAAAGTCGAAGACGCTGCCGTAACGCGAGGCTGCGACGCCGAAGCTCAAGGTCACCTTGTGCCCGCCGCGCGGCTCGGCGCCCAGCGCCTTGTGAAGCTCGTGCGCGAACTCCTCGGCCTCGCCGATGTTGGCACCGGGCAGCAGCACGAGGAACTCCTCGCCGCCGATGCGGTAGGCAAGGTCGAATGCGCGCAGCTCCTTGCGCATGACGTAGGCGATGTCCTTGAGCACGGCGTCCCCGGCCGGGTGCCCGTGGGCGTCGTTGATCTTCTTGAAGTGGTCGATGTCGGCGATGATCACGCCGACCGGCTCCGCCGTGAACTCCGAGCGCTGCGCCAGCTCCAGCGTGCGGTTGCGCAGGGCCGTGCGGTTGAGCAGCCCGGTCAGCGGGTCAATCACGGCTTCGGTGCGGTGCTCGAGGTCGGAGAACATCAGCGCGCTCGAAAGGATCGCCACGGCGATGATCAGCGAACCCGTCGCGCCCGGGGTGACGGGATCGTCGACGAAGACGTCCCAACCGCTCGAAATCACCGCGATCGCCAGCAGCAGCTCGGTCACGACGACGCCGGCGATCACGCCGCGCACGGAGAAGCGCGCACTGAGCGTGACGATCGGGATCGCCAACCACGCCAGCGCCGGTGAGGCGGCGCCGCCGGTCAGGATCACACACACGGCGATCACAACCTCGGAACCGGCCCAGCCGGCAAAGAGGTAGTACTCCGGCCGATCCGTGCGGGACGTCAGCTTCGCTGCCCCGCGAAAGAGGCCGCCGGCGACGATCACGGCAATGATCGTGACGACGATCGTCTCGACGCCCAGCCACGGGGTCGCAGCGACCAGCGAAAGTGCCAGAAGTACAAGTGCGGCCACCCGCAGAGGACGGATCCGCTCGTCCATGTCGAGCATCCGCTCCCTGTCCATGCCGTCCCGCAAGAGCCAGGAATCTGCCATGACCTGATTATCGACCTGCCAGCAGCGGAGTTGAACCAACTCAGGCATATCTGGACGCAAATACCGGGTATTTCTGGACGCGTTAACGGTTTTTCAATCTGCGTCCAGAAAATTCATCCCCCGCCAATAAGATTCGCAGCAGACTGGTCCGAGGAAGATCCGACGGCCACCGAGGGAGATGGGGTTCTGCAGATGACTGAGCGCGACGTGTCGAAATTCGTCGAGACAATGCTGGCGAGTTTCGCGCTGATGGCGCAGATCGTGCTGGCCTGCCTGCTGCTGCTGGCGCTGCTGGCCATATTCGTGCCTGCCGCGCGGCGCGCGCTCGTGGCGGTGCGCGACACGTTCGCCGGCAGCGAGCTGTGGATCGCCTTCGCGATCGCGCTGACTGCCACTCTGGGCAGCCTCTTCATGCAGTATTTCACGGGCTACAAGCCCTGCATGCTCTGCTGGATCCAGCGCGCGGCGATGTATCCGACAGCGCTGCTGCTGCTCGCGGCTGCGCTGCGCAAGGACATCGGCCGCGTCGTCAACCTGCTCTTGATCCTGCCGACCCTGGGTTCGCTGGTCTCGATCTACCACATCTGGATCGAGCACCACCCCGAGAAGGAGTCGGTCTTCTGCACGGCCGAGGCGTCGTGCTCGGCCAAGTGGATCGACGTGCTGGGCTACATCACGATCCCGACCCTGGCGCTGACGGCATTCGCCTGCATCATCGCCAGCCTGCTCTTCTACCGCTCACGCATCAACTCGGCCGCCGACGCTCGCTAAGATTGCAGCCGCTTGGGGCTATAGCTCAGTTGGGAGAGCGCTTGCATGGCATGCAAGAGGTCGCCGGTTCGAGCCCGGCTAGCTCCATGAGGCTCTGACTGGCGCGAGCTCGCCGATGCTCGGCCTCG
>JBIQMF010000203.1:0-3322 GCA_044463545.1 Solirubrobacterales bacterium | reverse complement strand
TCAGGCTTGTTCATGGGGTTCTTGGAGGCGGGAGCTTCTTGCATGCCGGAGGCATGCAAGGGAGGCTTGCGCGGGTGGGTGTGAGGTGGTGTGGGGCTCCCGGTTCCCAGGGAGTGCGGACGGTTGGTCCCCACCGAGTGCGGGCGATTGACCCCATGGAGCCCCGGCGGTCGATCCCCATGGAGCCCGGGCGATTGATCCCCATGGACCTCGAACGGTTGCTCCCAGGGAGCCTGGACCTCTGATCCCCATGGAGTGCGGGCAGTTCCGCGGGCGCTTTGTGCTGCGGGCGGGCGGTAGTAGCGTCTGGGTGATGCGCGGAGTTTTCGTCACCGGGACCGGCACCGAGGTCGGCAAGTCTGTTGTCGCCGCGGCCCTGATCAGCGCGCTGGCGGCTGCCGGCTCGCGGGTCGCGGCCTTCAAGCCGGCGGTCTCCGGGCTCGATGCTCCGGCTGCCGGCTGGCCGGCGGATCATCAACTGCTGGCCCAGGCGACGGGCTGGCAGGACGCGGGCAGCGTCTCTCCCTTCTTGTTCGGGCCGCCCGTCAGCCCGCACCTTGCCGCCGCCGAGGCAGGCACGGTGATCACCCTCGACGCCCTGCTGACCGCATACGAGATGGCGCGCGAAGGCGCCGAGGTGGTCGTCGTGGAGGGCGTCGGCGGGCTGCTCGTGCCGCTGGCCGACGCGCCGCCGCTGAGCGTCCTCGACCTGGCGCGCGAGCTGGCGCTGCCGATGGTTGTCGCCACGCACCCCGGCCTCGGCACGATCAGCGACACGCGCCTGACCGTCGAGCGCCTGCTGGCCGAGGAACTCAGCGTCGCCGGCGTCGTGATCAGCGGCTGGCCGGACGACCCCGACGCCGTGCAGCAGTCGAACCTCGCGACGCTGCAACAGCTGCTCCCGGTCGACGTGGCAACCCTGCCAGAGACCTCCCCCGGGTCGCTGGCCGCCGCCGGCGCACAGCTTCCGCTCGGGCGCTGGCTCGAATCGGCTTCCGCCCACGGGTGAACCCGCACGCTGCCGGCGTCGACCCGGTCACCGCTTCGTAACAACAGGCAGCGCCCGACGATCTACGATCCTGCTCATGGATCGCGCTGGGTTGCAGGAGCTTGACCGACGACACATCTGGCACCCCTTCACGCAGCAACGCGGCTGGATGGACGAAGACGCGCCGATCATCGCATCCGGAGAGGGCTGCACGCTGACCGACGTCGACGGCCGCCAGTACATCGACGGCATCTCGTCGCTCTGGTGCAACGTCCACGGCCACCGTCATCCGGTGATCGACGCAGCCGTGCAGGAGCAACTGGGACGCGTCGCGCACACCACGATGCTGGGCCTCACGCACGAGCCGGCCATCGAGCTGGCGCGCCGGCTCGTCGAGCTGGCGCCAGACGGGCTGACGCGTGTCTTCTACTCCGACTCGGGCTCGACGGCCACCGAGATCGCCCTGAAGATCGCCTTCCAGCACCACCAGCAGTCCGGCAGTCCGCAGCGCACGCGCTTTCTGACGATGCGCGACGCCTACCACGGAGACACGATCGGCGCCGTCTCGGCCGGCGGCATCGACCTCTTCCACGAGACCTACCGCCCGCTGCTCTTTGAAACCATCAAGGTCACCCCCGGCGACCACGAAGAGCTTGCATCCGCCTTTGCCGAACACGGCAGCGAGCTGGCCGCCGTACTGATGGAGCCGCTGGTGCAGGGCGCGGCCGGGATCATCGTCCACCCCGACGGCTACCTGCGCGAGGTACGCAGGCTCTGCGACGAACACGGCGTGCTGCTGATCCTCGACGAGGTGGCGACCGGCTTCGGGCGCACCGGCACGATGTTCGCCTGCCAGCAGGAGGCCGTCAACCCCGACATGCTGTGCGTGGCCAAGGGGCTGACCGGCGGCTATCTCCCGCTGGCCGCGACGCTGACGACCGAGTCGCTGCACGAAAGTTTCCTCGGCGAGCACGACGAGTACAAGACGTTCTTCCACGGCCACACCTACACCGGCAACCCGCTGGCCTGCGCCGCCGCGATCGCCACGCTCGACGTCTTCGCCGCCGAGGCGACGCTCGAGCACGTGGCCGAGCTCGAGGCCCTGCTGGCGCGCGAGCTGCCGCGGATCGCCGAGCTTGACCGCGTGAAGGAGGTCCGCCGCAAGGGTGTGATGATCGGGATCGAGCTGTCCGGCTTCCCGCTGTCGGCGCGTGCCGGGCACCTCGTGACGCTGGCTGCAAGGCGGCGCGGCGCCATCATCCGCCCACTGGGAGACACCGTCGTGCTGATGCCGCCGCTGGCAATCAGCACCGAGCAGCTCACCCGCCTCATCACGATCACCGCTGAGTCGATCGCCGAGGTCGTGACCGCGGCCGACGCCGAGGGCGAGGACGTCGTCGAACGCGACCGGGTGTCGATCTGATGAGCGCAACGCCGCCGCGATCTGCCGCCTCGGTGATCCTGTTGCGCGACGGCGCCGAGGGGATCGAGATCCTCTTCGTGCGCCGCGCCAAAGAGCTCAAGTTCATGGGCGGGGCCTGGGTCTTCCCCGGCGGCACGCTGATCGAGGACGACGGCGACGTCGCCAGTGAACTGGCCTGGCAGACGGCCGGGGCGCGCGAGACCTGGGAGGAGGCCCGCGTGAAGATCGACGAACCCGCCGACCTCGTGCCGATCTCGCGCTGGATCACGCCCGAGCTTGCACCGATGCGCTTTGACACCCGCTTCTACGCCGGCATCGCCCCGGCGGACGCCGAGCCACGACCCGACCGCCGCGAAGTCGACCGCGCCGAGTGGTGGACACCGGCCAAGGCGCTGCACCTCTTCGTGACCGACCAGGCCGAGCTGCACTTCCCGACGATCAAACAGGTCGAGCGCATCAACGAGTTCGAGAGCGCCCAGCAGGTGATCGCCGCGCACCGCGACTTCAAGGTAGAGCCGATCCTGCCGCGTGTGGCGGCCTCCGAGGACGGCTTCGAGATCCTTCTGCCGGGCGACATCGGCTACGAAGAAGCAGCACCGCGCAGCTGAAAAGCGCAACAAACAGCGCTCGCTACGGTTTTTGCCTCAAGTGCCCCCCGTGACGCTCAGACGCCATATCTCGGTGTTCGTCCTGGCCCGGACCGGTCTTGCCCTGGCCGCTGGCCTGCTGCTGACGATCTGCGCCCTCGCCGCGGCGCCGCCGGCGACGGCCGCCCAGTCGCCGACGGCCGGCGCGCCCTTCAAGTACGGCCAGTCAAACCGCTGGACGCTGGGCGGCACGTGGCATCTGCGTCGCGACGTCGCCGGCGCCGGGCTCAAGAACCGCTGGCAGCGCACGACGAACTTCAAGCA
>JBIQMF010000202.1:0-3420 GCA_044463545.1 Solirubrobacterales bacterium | reverse complement strand
GGTTGAGCGGTCAAGTACTGGTACGGGACAGGTACGGGTGGGATCAGGGATTGATCTGCAGCAGGCGTGCCACCGCCTGCGGGGCTGTGGCCCTACCGGCCACGACGTCGTTGCGTGCAGCTTCGAGCGCGGCATCCATACCCGGGCGGGCGGCGAACTCGGCCAGCACGGCCTCGTCGAGCAGCGACCTCAACCAGTCGAGCTGTTGCTGGGTGCGCCGCTCCTCAAAGAGGCCCGACGACTCCAGGTGTGCGCGATGCTCGACGACCTTCTGCCACAGCTCGGGCACGCCCGTGCCTTCGAGTGCGCTGGCCTGCATCGACGGCGTCTTCCAGCCCGGGGTGGCCGGCGGCAGCAGGCGCAGCGCGTGGCGGTAGTCGATGGCCGAAAGCTGCGCCTGCTTCTCACGGCCTGAGTCCGACTTGTTGACGACCACGATGTCGGCCGTTTCCATGATGCCGCGCTTGATCCCTTGCAGCTCGTCGCCGGCCCCCGGCACGAGCAGCAGCGCCAGCGTGTCGACGAGGCTGGCGAGGATGGCCTCGCTCTGCCCGACACCGACGCTCTCAACGATCACAACGTCGTAGCCGGCGGCCTCGCACAGCAGCAGTGCCTCGCGCGTCCGTCTGGCCACCCCGCCCAGCACGCCCGAAGATGCCGTCGGCCGGATGTAGGCCTCGGGCGCCATCGAGAGCTCCTGCATACGCGTTTTGTCGCCGAGGATGCTGCCGCCGGTGCGCGAGCTCGACGGGTCGACGGCCAGCACGGCCACACGGTGACCCTCGCCGATCACGTGCATGCCCAGCGCCTCGATCATCGTCGACTTGCCCGCGCCCGGCACGCCCGTCATCCCGAGGCGTACGGCGCGGCCGGTCTCGGGCATCACTTCGACGAGCAACTCCTGGGCCAACTCCTGGTCGTCGGCGCGGCTTGACTCGGCCAGGGTGATGGCGCGCGAGAGCACGGCGCGATCACCGGCGCGAACGCCGCTCGCAAGCTCAGCCAGCGAGGGGCGCGCCCGGCTCACAGCTAGGCCGGCTCCGCGCTCGGCTGTCCGCCCGGCCGATCGAGGCCGAGGCGGTCCATCAGCAGCTCGACGAGCTCTCCGGCGGCCTCACCGATGACTGTGCCCGGCGGGTAGATGGCGTCGGCGCCGGCCTTGCGCAAGGCCTCAAAATCGTCCGGCGGAATGACGCCGCCGACGACCACAAGGATGTCCTCGCGGCCGGCCTCATCGAGCGCCTTGCGCAGTGCCGGGACGAGGGTCAGGTGCCCGGCGGCCAGGGAGCTCGCACCGACGACGTGGACGTCGGCCTCGACGGCCTGGCGGGCGACCTCTTCGGGAGTCTGGAAGAGCGGGCCGATGTCGACGTCGAAGCCGAGGTCGGCGAAGGCGGTGGCGATCACCTTCTGGCCGCGGTCGTGTCCGTCCTGTCCCATCTTTGCCACGAGTACGCGCGGGCGACGACCCTCCTGCGTCTCGAAGGAATCGACGAGTTTCTTCGTGTCTGCGAACGACAAAGTCTGCTCTCCCACTTCGCTCTGGTAGACGCCGGCGATCGAGCGGATCTGCGCCGTGTGCCTGCCGAAGACCTTCTCAAGAGCATCGGAGATCTCGCCGACGGAAGCGTGTGCGCGGGCGGCCTCGACCGACAGTTCCAGCAGGTTGCCGTCGCCTGCGGCGCCCTCGGTGAGGCGCGTCAAGGCTGCCGCAACGGCCGACTCGTCGCGCTCGACGCGGAGCTTCTCGAGCTTGGCGATCTGCTGTGCGCGCACGTCGGCGTTGTCGATCTTCAGCACGTCGATCGGAGGATCATTCTCGGGCTGGAAGCGGTTGACGCCCACGACGACCTGCTTGCCGGAGTCGATGCGCGCCTGCGTGCGCGCGGCCGACTCCTCGATGCGCAGCTTCGGGATGCCCTCGTTGATTGCGGCCGTCATGCCGCCGAGTTCCTCGATCTCGTTGATGTGAGCCATCGCGCGGTCGGCCAACTGGCGCGTCAGGCGCTCGACGTAGTAGGAGCCGGCCCACGGGTCGATCACGCGTGTCGTGCCGCTCTCCTGCTGCAGGAAGAGCTGCGTGTTGCGCGCGATGCGCGCTGAGAAGTCGGTCGGCAGTGCCAGCGCCTCGTCGAGCGCGTTGGTGTGCAACGACTGCGTGTGGCCCTGGGTGGAGGCCATCGCCTCGACGCACGTGCGCACTACGTTGTTGTAGACGTCCTGAGCCGTCAGCGACCAGCCGCTGGTCTGCGAATGCGTACGCAGAGAGAGCGAACGCGGGTCCTCGGGGTTGAACTGCTGCATCAGGTTTGCCCACAGCAGACGACCGGCGCGCAGCTTGGCGACTTCCATGAAGAAGTTCATGCCGATGGCCCAGAAGAACGAGAGGCGCGGCGCGAAGCGGTCGATCGGAATGCCGGCCGCGATGCCGGCACGCGCGTACTCGATGCCGTCGGCCAGCGTGTAGCCGAGCTCGAGATCGGCGCTGGCCCCGGCCTCCTGCATGTGGTAGCCGGAGATCGAGATCGAGTTGAAGCGCGGCATCTCCTTCGACGTGTAGGCGAAGATGTCGCTGATGATGCGCATCGACGGCGTCGGCGGGTAGATGTAGGTGTTGCGCACCATGAACTCTTTGAGGATGTCGTTCTGGATCGTCCCCGTGAGCTGCTCGTGGCTGACGCCCTGCTCCTCGCCGGCGACGATGTAGAGCGCCAGGATCGGCAGCACGGCACCGTTCATCGTCATCGACACGCTCATCTGGTCGAGCGGAATGCCGTCGAAGAGCTGGCGCATGTCGAGGATCGAGTCGATCGCCACACCGGCCATGCCGACGTCGCCGAAGACGCGCGGGTTGTCCGAGTCGTAGCCGCGGTGGGTGGCGAGGTCGAAGGCGATCGAGAGACCCTTCTGACCGGCCGCGAGATTGCGGCGGTAGAAGGCGTTCGACTCTTCAGCGGTGGAGAATCCGGCGTACTGACGGATCGTCCACGGCTTCTGCACATACATCGACGGGTAGGGACCACGCAGGTAGGGCGCAAAGCCGGGCATGGTGCTCAGGAAGTCGAGACCTTCGAGCGCGCGCGAGTCGTACTGCGGTGCGAGGGCGATGCCCTCGGGCGTCTCCCACGTGGGCGTCGGCTCCGGATGCGAAGGGGCGACGGCGCTGACGCCGCCGAGATCGAATTCGCCAAGGTTGTTGGGGACGCTCATTGCTCCACCCCGCGTCGGACCCCGCAGGCCTCGAGGGCCTCAGAGAGGATCTTGTACATGTCAACTCCGTCCGTCAGAGCAACGTCCGCACCGGCTGCGGCCGCGGCGTCGTCGCTGCCGGGCGCCAGATAGACGCGCGCCGCGCCAGCTTGTTTGAGCGCTGCCACCGCCGCGGCGGTGTGGACGACGAAGGCCGGCTCGTTGCGCTTG
>JBIQMF010000201.1:0-3426 GCA_044463545.1 Solirubrobacterales bacterium | reverse complement strand
CTCGAACCCCGTCAAGGTGACCCCGACATTCCGTTACATGAACGGCACCGAGCAGAACCTGGCCCTGACGAGCGCCAACGTGAACCGCTTCGTCAAGGGGGACGAGGGCGAAGGCAACTGGATCGCGATGTCCGATGAGATCACGCGCAGCCAGAATGCGAACTTCTTCACCGGTCCGGGCGGCGTGATGATGCCCAACCAGCTCAGCGGCGACTCCGACAAGACAAAGATGTTCCCGACGCTCAACGGCTACAAGGGCTACGCCGGTGTCTGTCACTCGAACAACCCCGGCGACGTCAACTGGAGCTCGATTCCTACGACGATGCCGAATGGCAGCTGGACGCCGGGCGGGACCCTGAGCCCCAATCCGATCCTCTGGTTGACGTTGCTGCGGCCGACGGTCTCGCTCGCTGCCGGCCCCGGCAAGCCGGGAGAGCCGCCGACGTGGGGTGCCGTCGTGGGCATCAACCCGCAGGGCAACACGGGCGCGGAGCGCTGGGTCAACTGGGGACACACCTTCTCCTCGGCCAAGGTTCAGGTTGCGCTGAGCGGCGGGCCGGACGGCTCGAACACCGTCGGAAACTGCCGCGGCGGGTATTCCTACACCCACGCCTCGCAGAAGTGGGTCCGCCTCCCCGGCACGATCACGGCCAACGGTGGAAGCTTGACTGACATCTCGAATGCGCTGCCGCCGGGCCGCTACGACATGTGTGTCCAGGTCACCTACAACTACTCCCGGCAGATCCAGCGGGTTGTGACGACCGGAACGTTCTTCGGAATCCCGACATCGTTCGGCTGGCGCTACCAGGGCAGCAGCGAGTCGGGCTCTGGGAGTGGTGCGCGACTGACGACGGGCAAGATTCTGGGTTACAAGGCGGCGCCTGTGTCCGGCGCGGAGACCTTTACCGCGGATGCCAACCGCTACGACTACAACGGTCCGCTCACGGGCGCGACTGCGAACTGCGGAGACAGCAACAAATGGTCCGGCTGATCGCACGCCTGCGCGATGAGCGCGGACTGACCCTGGCCGAACTGCTGGCCGCGCAGCTGGTCGCGGGCGTGGTGCTGGGGGCGTCGGCGATTCTCGTGGTCTCGTCGCTGCGCGGAGAGCAGCGCGTCTCCGACAAGGTCAACTCTGTCTCGCAGGGCCGCACCATTGCCGCGCAGCTTGAGCAACGCCTCAACTCGCAGGTCTGCCTCTTTTCCGGCGAATACGCCATCAGCGGTACCACGGCGACGGCCGCCGGCAAGAGCATCCTGCACGCATCCCCGAACACGCTCGTGTACTTCGCCGACATCAGTGAGCGTGCCGCAGGGGCGACCAACGGAGTTGGCTTTCAGCCGTCGATCCGCTATCTCGAAGCCCCGACCGCCGGTACCGGCCGCAGGGGCGGCTTCGTCGACTCTTACCGTTCGCCGACCAACAACAGCGTGCCCTTCAACTTCAACCTCGGCGGCGGCACGCTGTCGACGCTTGCTTCGGCGACCGGGCCGCAGACGATCCGCCCCAACAGCATCCTGCACGTCGTCGGCGAGGGCGTGACCAACGCCGTCAACGCTTCGACGGGAGCGAGTATCCCGTTCCTGCAGTACTGGGCGTCCGACCAGTTGGGGCCGACCGGTACGCCGATCGCGATGGTCTCGGGCGTCGTGCCGCAGAGTCAGATTGACTCGATCGGACGGATCCGCGTGAACTACCGCGTGCTGGCCGCCAGCGGCAACGACAACGGCACCGGGCCGAACGGGGGCGAAAGCCGCACGGAAAGCTTTTCGACCGACATCTACCTGCGCACCTCTCCGGACATCTGCGACCAACTGGGCACATGAACTGGCACACCTCAACATCTGCACTCCGCAAGCTCCGCGACGATCTCATCCGCCGGCTGGCGGCCGAGGACGGTATCTCGATGCTGGCGGCCATCATGGCGCTGGTCGTGGGCATGTCGATGGCGGCTGCGGCATTTGCGACGGCCTCGTCCGAGTCGACGTCGACGCGTAACGACCGCTGGCAGCGCGTCGCCTTCCAGCGCGCGCAGACCGGGGTTTCGGACTACATCAACCAGCTTTCAAACGACCCCAACTCCTGGGCAGTGTGCGACCGGGCCCGCATCACCACCGGCGACGGCCTCGGCGTGACGGCCGTCAACGACACGGTCTACGGCTCGGCCTACACAGCCCTCTACGGGACTGGCGCCACGCACCCCGAGCGACGCTGGCTGCCCTGGGCCGCAGAGGGCACGGCTGCCGACCAGGCGCTCGATAGTCAGTACACGATCGACCTGATCCCGGCCAACGGCTACAACTACTGCGGCACGACCAGCGAGGCAGTCGCGACCGAGCGTATGGTCAACAACGTCACCGGGACATTCCGCATCCGCGTCACCGGGCGCGCCGGAGTGCCCGTTCCGGCAACATGGACGGGCAGCGCGGAAGAGTGGCGTGCGCAGAACTGGAAGAAGGCGTCGATCGTCGCCGAGTTCCGCCGCGCGGGATTCCTCGACTACGTGTACTTCACGAACCACGAGGCGCTCGACCCAACCTTCAGCACGCAGACCAAGCACACGATGATCGGCTCGATCATCGCCATCTTCAATCCGCCTAATTTCGACAGCTGCGACCAGCACTATCGCTATACAAGCGGCGCGCAGCTGGGGCGGGAGGGCGTCGAGAACAGTGGCTGGATCTGTCCCAACGACCGGCCGCTCTACGACGGCGAGCGCGTCCGCGGCCCCGTGCACACCAACGACAGTTTCTCGGTGCAGTCGATCAACACTGGCACGTCGCCGATCTTCGGCAACGACAACAAGGGTGACCGTATCGAGGTCTTCGACGGCGGTCGCAACGGTGCGGTCTGCACGGGCAGCGGCAACAGTGCCTTCCGCAGCACCACTTGCGCGTGCCCCTTCCGCGTCAGCGGTTCCTTTGCCGGAACGGGCGTGGCGACGTCGCGCACCTGCAGCCGCAATCAGCGGGTCGGCGCTGGGGTACTGCGGATCACCGGGTCTGACGCCGGATTCATCGACATGCCCACGGGCAACGAGGAGCTCATCCACTGGGCCGGCGAGGCCGCGCCGACGGGACACCTCTACGAGGGGCGCACGCGGATTGTGTTGCGCAACGATGGCAAATACGACGTCACCAACTACGACACCAACAACAACGTCGTCGCGGCCACCTCGCGTACCGGTGTCAACTATCCGGCCGACGGCGTGATCTACGTCAAGAACCGCGCCGGCTCAGGGTCGTGTGAGTCGGACACCGACCGGATGTACACCGACCCGGATCTGCCCGGTGGCATGCAACGGGGCTGCGCACTGACCGAAGTGAGTGGCACATACAACAAGTCGCTGACGATCGGCTCGCAGGCCGACATCGTGTTTGTGGGCGACACCGAACGCGCCTCGGGCACCAACCCGCCGTAGGAAC
>JBIQMF010000200.1:0-3436 GCA_044463545.1 Solirubrobacterales bacterium | reverse complement strand
GCCTGCCCACTCCCTTGAATTGTCCTGGCGTTGTGACGTGTCGTGCAGAGTCGGCGTGCGGCACGTCCGCGCCATGAGTCTGCGGCGCTCAGCCCGCCGCGCTCAGCCCCGCCGCGCTCAGCGCGCAAGCGGCTCAAAGCCGCGCAGGCGCAGGGCATTGAGCACGACCGAGACGCTGGAGAAGGCCATCGCCGCGCCGGCGATCATCGGACCGAGAATCCCGGCCACGGCCAGCGGGATGGCCAGCACGTTGTAGATGAAGGCCCAGCCGAGATTCTGCTTGATCGTGCGTAGCGTCGCCCTCGAGAGACGCACGGCATCGGCGATCGCCAAGGGGTCTCCGGTGACGAGCGTGATGTCGCTGCTCTCGATCGCCACGTCGGTGCCCGTGCCGATGGCGATGCCGAGGTCTGCGGCGGCCAGCGCAGGGGCGTCGTTGACGCCGTCGCCGGCCATCGCCACACCACCTTCGCCGCGCAGCGCCGCCACCGCCGCGGCCTTTTCCTCCGGCAGAATCTCGGCGCGGACATCGGCGATGCCCAGCGCCGCCCCGACCGCCTCGGCCGCGGCGCGACCGTCGCCGGTCAGGATGACCGGGGTCAGGCCCTCCGCCTTGAGCGCGTCGACGGCGGCTCGCGCGGCCGGTTTGAGCTGGTCGCCGACCGTGGCCACGGCCTGCACCTGCTTGTTCCAGCTTGCTGCGATCACGGTGCGGCCGCTGGCCGCGCCGGAGGCGATCGCCTCGGCCAACTCAGGCGCCGGGTCGGCTGCGCCGTTCTCCTTCAGGAAGCGCGGGCTTCCGACGAGTACGCGGGCACCGTCGATCATCGCTTCGACGCCGCGACCGTCGTGGTTCATGAAGAACTGTGCCTCGGCCGGCGTCAGCCCGCGCTCTTCGGCGGCGCCGACGAGCGCGCGGGCGATCGGGTGTTCGGAGCCGTGTTCGGCGGCCGCCACCCGCGCCAGTGCGGCGTCGGCGTCCTGGCCGTGCCCGACGCTGAACTCTGCCAGCGACATCTCGCCGGTGGTCAGCGTGCCAGTCTTGTCGAGCGCGATCGTCTGGAGCCGGCCGGCCTGCTCGAGTGCTTCGGGCCCCTTGATCAGGAGTCCGAGCTGCGCGCCGCGGCCGGTCCCGGCCATCAGCGCCGTTGGCGTGGCAAGGCCCAGCGCGCAGGGGCAGGCGATGATCAGCACGCTGATGGCGGCGCCGAAGGCAAAGCTCGTCGCGCTCCCACTCAGCAGCCACAGCGCAAGCGTCGCCGCGGCGACCACGAAGACTGCCGGGATGAAGACCGCGGAGACGCGGTCGGCCAGCCGCTGTGCCGATGACTTGCCGCTCTGTGCGTCGGCGACGAGCTGCGTGATCTGGGCCAGCGCGGTGTCGTTGCCGACGCGCGTCGCGCGCACGATCAGGCGGCCGCTGGTGTTGATCGTCGCGCCCACCACCTCGCTGCCGGGGCCGACGTCGACCGGGACGCTCTCGCCGGTCAACATGCTCTGGTCGACGGCCGAGCGGCCGTCTTCGACGATCCCGTCGGTCGCGATCTTCTCGCCGGGACGCACGACGATGCGCGCGCCAGGGGTCAACTGCTCGACGGGCACAAGCTGCTCCTGGCCGTCGTCGCCCAGCACGGCCGCCTGCTTGGCGCCCAGCTTCATCAGTGCCTCGATCGCCGCGCCGGCGCGCTGGGTTGCGCGCGCCTCGAAGTATCGGCCCAGCATGATCAGAGTCGTGACCACGGCGGCCGACTCGAAGTAGACGTGCATCGCCGAGTCTTCGCGGCCGGGGATGAGCTCAAAGCCCATCGTCATTCCGATCTGGCCGGCCTCGCCGAAGACGAGGTTGTAGCTCGAGAAGAGCAGCGCGCTGATGGTGCCGACGCTGACCAGCGTGTCCATCGTCAGGTTGCCGTGCCGAAGATTCTTGATCGTCGCGCGGTGGATCGGCGCGCCGCCCCAGAAGACGACGACGGCCGCGGCAGGCAGGCTCAGCCACTGCCAGTAGTCGAACTGCAACTGGCCGACCATCGAGACCAGCATCAGCGGCGCGGTGATGAGTGCCGAGACGACCACGCGCCCGAGCAGTCCGCGGCTGTCTGCGTGCATGTGCTGGCTGTGGTCGTGGCGGCCCTGGCTGTGCTCTTCGGGGACGTGGGCGTGGTAGCCGACTGCTTCGACGGCGTCGGCCAACTGCTGGCGCGAGACCGTCTGCTCGTCGAAGTCGACGCGCGCGGACTTCATGGCGAAGTTGACGGAGGCGTCGACGCCGTCGATGCCGGCCAGCGCCTTTTCGACGCGCGCGGCGCACGAGGCGCAGGTCATGCCTTCGACCGGAATGTCGAGTTTGGTCTTGGTCGCCATGTCGTAAGTATATACCCCTAGGGGGTATACTGGCGGAATGACACACGAGCAGCACGGCTACGCCCGCGACAAACAGCAGATCACAAAGCGCCTGCGCCGCGTCGAGGGTCAGGTGCGCGGCATCGAGAAGATGATCGAAGAGGACCGCTACTGCATCGACGTGCTGACGCAGATCTCGGCCGCCCAGGCCGCCCTCGACAAGGTCGCGCTGAAGCTGATGGAGGACCACGCCGCACACTGCGTCGTCGGCGGCCCCGACGAGCTCAAGGGAGAGCGCACCGAAGAACTGATGGATGCTGTCGCACGCCTGATGCGGCGCGGCTGACTGCGCTCAGGAGCGGATGCTCACGAGATCCTTCTACCACGCGTACGCACCGCAGCGGGCGCAGCCCCGGCATCGCCCGCGGAGACGGGCGATTCGCACGAACGCGCAGGGTTGCTGCGCGGCGGGCCGGGCGGGGCATGACCAAAGTCGCAAAATGGAACGTTTGTGATTGCCGCTGCGGATCTCGGGTATGTAGGCCCTTGGTAGGTTTCCGCCCATGAGTGAGTCCAGCCCAGAAACCATCGAAAAACTCTCGATCGACACGATCCGAACCCTCTCGATGGACGGTGTCCAGAAGGCAAATTCGGGCCATCCGGGCACCCCGATGGCGCTGGCTCCGGTCGCCTACACCCTGTTCGCCAAAGAGATGCGCCACGCGCCGTCAAACCCGCAGTGGGCCGCGCGCGACCGCTTCATCCTCTCGGCTGGCCACGCCTCGATGCTGCTCTACAGCACGCTGCATCTGGCCGGCTACGGGATCTCGATGGATGACCTCAAGAACTTCCGCCAGCTGGGCAGTCCGACGGCGGGTCACCCCGAGTACGGGCACGCTCCCGGCATCGAGATGACGACCGGCCCGCTGGGTCAGGGCATCAGCCACGCGGTCGGCTTTGCGTTGGCAGAGCGGATTCTGCACGAGCGTTTCGCCACTGGCGACTTTGATCCCGTAGGCCACCACACGTACGTGATCGCCAGCGACGGCGACATCCAGGAGGGCGGGACCTCCGAGCCGGTCTTGCTCGCCGGTGT
>JBIQMF010000199.1:0-3449 GCA_044463545.1 Solirubrobacterales bacterium | reverse complement strand
CCCTGACGGCGCTCCTCGCGCGTGACGATCACGACGTGCTGGGTCTCGTCCAGACGCAGGAGCTGGCTCAGCGAAAGGTCGAGCCCGCGCGCGATACGTGCAGCCACCGACAACGTCGGACTTGTTTCGCCGCGTTCGACCTGGCTGAGCATCGGCGCAGACACGCCAGAACGCTCGGCAAGATCACGCAGCGAGAGCTGCAGTGCCTCGCGCAGCAGGCGGATGCGATGACCGACGACATGCGGGTCGACCTCGCCGTGCAGCGGGGTGACAGTTGCCAATTCTTGTCGCGACGCGGTTGCCATCATGGCCGTACGTTATCACGTACACACGTATGTCGTGCCCCAGCGGCCAGCGACACGAGTTCATCTCGCGCTGGCCGCACTTCATGCATTCTTGGGCCTGTCTTGGCAGGCCGCTAGCTTGGCCCGTGTGTTGACTTCGCTCACAGGGCAGCTTGTGCGCCTCGATCCCCTCGCCCCCGGCGACGAGGACGCCCTCTGGGCCGCCGTCGACCACGACGAAGTCTGGGCCTGGATGCCCCCGGGGCGTCTCGGCCGGGACGGGTACGCGGACTTCATCGCCTCACAGCTCAAGGAGAACAGCGCGGGGCGCGCGGCCACCTGGGTCGCGCGACTGGCAGGCACGGGCGAAGTCGTCGGGACGTCTAGCTACCTCGCGATCCGCCCCGAACACCGCGGAGTGGAGATCGGCGCCACGATGTATTCGCCAGCCGTCTGGCGCACAGGCGTGAACCGCGAGGCCAAGCTGCTGATGCTCGAACACGGCTTTGAAACGCTGGGGCTGCAGCGCATCGAGTTCAAGACCGATGCGCGCAACGAGCGCTCTCGCACCGCGCTGCTCGCCCTGCCGGCCCAGTTCGAGGGCATCTTCCGCCGCCACATGGACACCGCCCAGGGCGTGCGCGACTCGGCCTACTACAGCGTGACCGTCGACGACTGGTCGCGCGTCAGGTCCAAGCTCGAGGCAGATCTGGCCTCACGCCCCGGCGCCGCCTGACTGCCCGTAGGCGCGAGGTCAGACGGCAGCCTCGACGAGCGAGCGGATGTCGCCCGGCGTTACGCCACCCGGCGTGAGGCTCAGCTCGCGTCGTTCGGCAGCTGCGGCGACGATGGCGTCGATGCGCTCCGGTGCCACGCCCAGCGCCGTCAAGGTGGTCGGGTTGCCGGCGCTGGCGCAGAGCTTGGCGATCGTCATCGAAGGATCGGGCGTGTCCATCTCCTGGCTGATGAGGCTCCAGATGAGGTCGTCGCGCAGCTTGTAGAACTCGACCGTGTAGGGCAGCATCACGCCGTAGGTCGGAGCGTGCGGCACCTCGCCGAGCTGCACGATCGTCTGGCAGACCACGTGGTGCAACGCAAAACCGGCGGCCCCGACGGCATAACCGGCTTCGAGCGCGCCCAGCGAGAGGCGTAGACGGAGCGTCGTCTCGTCGATGTCGTCGTCTGCCAGCGAGCGCGTGATGAGATTGACGGCGCGGGCGGCAGCCATGCGCGGGATGGCACTTGAGCCCTCGACGAACATGGCCTCAATGGCGTGGGAGAGCGCATTCATGGCGCTGCCTGTGCGCAGGCCTTCAGGCTGAGAGGCCATGAGGTCGGGATTGGCGACTACGACGGCCGGCCGGCGCGGGGTCGCGTTGCCCGCGAAGCCGCTGGGCAGGCGGTGCACGCTCGTCATCGGCGCGCCCGAAAGCGTGGTGGGGATTGCCGCAACCCTGGCACCCGTGGTGCTGGCGATCGACTTCGCCGCGTCGATCACGCGGCCACCGCCCACGGCGATGATCGGTAGCTCGCCGATCGTGTCGAGGTGTGCGGCGGCGATGTCCGGGACTGACTCTGCGCCGGCAATCACGCGGAGCTGCGCACCCTGCGCGACGTCCTGGCCGCCGATGGCAATCGAGCTGAACTGGTCGAGCGCGCGTTCGGTGGTCAGCAGCGCGTACTGCTCCATCTGCGCCGCGCGCAGAAAGGCCGGCAGACTGGCCAGCGCCGCGCGGCCGAAGGCGATGAGGCGCTCGCCGTCCTTCCAGACGAAGTCCTCGCGCGCAGAGTCGATCGAGTCGAGCAGGCTCATCGCAGCAAGCCTATTTGAAGGGGCAGATTTTCCACATGCCCACCCCTCGGGGCGGGCATGTGGAAGAAAGGCCGCTTGACTACGGCGCGACCGGCTTGCTGGCGGCGTCGGCGGCAGCGCTCTCGGCCTCGTCGACGACCCCGCGCCTGCGCTCGGCGTTGGTCAGGGCACGCGCGTAGGCACGGCCACTGGCCCAGACAGTGTCGGTGGCAACGCCTTGACCTGCGGCCTCGCGACCGTCGATCTCGATCACCACAGAGACCTCACCGATCGAGTCGGGCCCGGAGGTCACCGACTGCACGCGGTATTCGCTCAGCACGGGCTTGTAGCCGACGACGTTGTTGATGGCGTCAAACAGCGCCTCGATCGTGCCGTTGCCCTCCCCCTTGCCGCTGGCCTGCTCGCCGTCGGGGTTGGTCATCTTCACGCTGGCCGCGGGCTTGCCGCTTGATGCGCTGGTCAGCTCGAACTCGTCGAAGGTCCAGGCCTTGGAGTCGTCGCGCACCTCGTCGCTCATCAGCGCTTCGAGGTCCATCGCGTTGACCTCCTTCTTGCGGTCGGCGACCTCCTTGAAGGCCTTGAAGGCGTGGTTGAGCTGCTCGCCGTCGACCTCGTAGCCGAGATCTGCCAGCGCGTCCTTCAAGGCGTGGCGGCCGGAGTGCTTGCCCAGCACCAGGCTGTTGCTGGTCAACCCGACGGTCGCCGGCTCCATGATCTCGTAGGTCTGCGGGTTCTTCAGGACGCCGTCCTGGTGGATGCCGGCCTCGTGGGCGAAGGCGTTGTTGCCGACGATCGCCTTGTTGGGCTGGATCGGGTAGCCGGTCATGCGGCTGACCAGGCGACTGGTGCGCGCGATCTCCTCGGTGTGGATGCCGGTCCAGTACCCGCCGACCTTCTCCTGACGCGTGCGCAGCAGCATGATGAACTCCTCCAGCGAGGTGTTGCCGGCGCGCTCGCCGATGCCGTTGATGGCGCCCTCGACCTGACGGGCTCCGGCCTGCACGCCGGCCAAGGAGTTGGCCACGGCCAGACCGAGGTCCTGATGGCAGTGGACTGAGACCGTCACCTTGTGCAGGTCGGGAACGCGCTCATACAACGCTCGGAACATCGCGCCGTACTCCTCGGGCACGGCGTAGCCGGTCGTGTCGGGCACGTTGATCGTGGTCGCGCCCTCGTCGATGGCGATCTGGATGACCTCGGCCATGAAGTCGATGTCGCTGCGCGAGCCGTCCTCGGGCGAGTACTCGACGTCTTCGCAGAGCGAGCGCGCGTGCGCGACGGCGGCGCGTACCTGCCCCTTCACGTCCTCGCGCGTCGACTGCAGCTTGTACTTGATGTGCAGGTCGCTGGTG
>JBIQMF010000198.1:0-3451 GCA_044463545.1 Solirubrobacterales bacterium | reverse complement strand
CGCGCAAGAAGCGCTGAGTGCGCCGTCACGTACGAACACCCCGGGCAGGATTCGAACCTGCGTAAACGGGATTAGAAGGCCCGCGCCTAATCCTCTCGGCCACCGGGGCAGGTGATGCTCTGCAGCTTATTGGCCGGTCTGGCCGGCGCTACTAGAATGCCACGCGTGTGAATCACTTCACGCGCGTGGTGGGCGTAGCTCAGCTGGTAGAGCTCCGCGTTGTGGTCGCGGCGGTCGCCGGTTCGAATCCGGTCGCTCACCCTTGATCTGAAAAGTGCAGCGCTGTCGAATCCGAGCCCCGCACAGTGTTGGACTGCGGCGGTCGCCGGTTCGAATCCGGTCGCTCACCCTCTCTCAATGCAACTGTGCAGCGCTGTCGAATCCGAGCCCCGCACAGTGCTGGACTGCGGCGGTCGCCGGTTCGAATCCGGTCGCTCACCCTGATCTGAAAAGTGCAGACCTGTCGAATCGTAGGCCGGGCTGCACCCGTGGTGGCGACGACGCCGCTGCGCCGTCGCCACCGGGATCGGTGCTTCGTCAGTGGGCCATCGCGACCGTCGGGTCGGTCGGGGCGTCGAGCTTGCGCCGCGGCAGGAAGGCGGCCGGGATGAGGCAGCAGGCGATGAGCAGCGTTGCGACCACGAAGACGGTCGCGAAGGCGTCGCCCATCTGCACGATCGTCTCGGCCGGCGACGTCGCCGTCATGTCGTTGAACTGGTTGGTCAGGATCACCGAGAAGAGCGCCGTTCCGATCGACGCTGCCGTCTGTTGGACGATGTTCATGAGCGTCGTGCCACGCGCGATGTTGTGGTCGGTCAAGGTTGCCAGTGCGGCAGTCATGATCGGCATCATCGACGCACCCATGCCGAGACCCATCACGAACAGTGCGGCGATGATGTAGGTGTAGGACGTGTCCGCGCCGAGCTGGGTGAACAGCCCCATCCCCACGGTAACCGTGGCGACGCCGACCAGCACGATCTTGCCCGGACCGATCTTGTCGGCCAGGAGGCCGGCAAGCGGCATCGTCAACATCGCGCCGATTCCCTGCGGTGCCAGCAACACGCCGGCGCCCAGCGCCGTCTCGCCTCGCACCATCTGGAAGTAGAGCGGGAAGAGCAGGCTCGCACCGAAGAAGGCGATCGCGAAGAATGAGAGCGTCACCACCGCGACGGTCATGTTGCGGTTCTTGAACAGCCGCAGCTCGACAAGCGGGTGTGCGTTGCGCGGGCTCAGCGCCCAGGGGACGAACGCAGCGACAAGCGCCAGACCGATGCCGGCCGGGATCAACACCTCAGCGTCCAGCACAGTCCCCACCTCCGGCACCGACGAAATGCCGTAGAGGAAGGTCGCAAGTCCCGGCGAGAGCAGCAACATTCCGCGCCAGTCGAAGGTCTCAGAGGGCTCCACGTGGTCCTTCGGCAGGACGATGGCCGCATACGTGAAGGCGATGATTCCGATCGGCACGTTGATCAGGAAGATCCAGTGCCATGAGGCGACCTCGATCAGCCAGCCGCCGACGATCGGGCCGAAGATCGGTCCCAGCAACATCGGAATACCCAGAACCGCCATCACGCGGCCGACACGGTCGGGGCCTGCTGCACGGGTCAGGATCGTCATTCCGAGCGGCATCAGCATGCCGCCGCCGATCCCCTGCAGCGCGCGCAGCCCGACGAGCCACTCGAGCGAGGGGGCCATGGCACAGAATGCAGACCCGAGGCCGAACAACGTGATCGCAAGCAGGTAGAGGCGCTTGGTGCCGAAACGGTCGGCGGCCCACCCCGTCAGCGGGATCACGGAGGCCAGCGCCAACGTGTAGGCCGTCATCGTCCATGCGACCTGCGCCGAGGTGGCGTTGAAGTCCTTCTGGAAGGTCTCGAGTGCCACCGACACGACCGTGATGTCGAGGATCGACATGATCGCGCCGAGCACGACGACGCCGGCCACGATGAGCACGCTCTTGTCGAGGTGGGACTCACCCTCCTGTGGCGGCGCGGGGGCGCCGCCCGGTGTTGCTTTGTTCATCTGGATGCCTTTCGGGGGTCTGGGTTGGTCTTCAGCGGGGGTCACTGAAAAGTTCTGAGGTGATGTCAAAGACGCGCAGGTAGTGCTGGTCGGCGCGGACCGAGGAGTCGGCGAGGAAGGCGGCGACCGCCGTGTCGAAGATGCACATGCTCATGCGCGCAAGAACACGTGCCTTGTAAGGGTCAAAGTCGGCGCCTTCGCGCTCGAGAATAGCCTCGGCGAGCAGCTCTGCGACCTCGCCGAGGCGGTCATGCACGGCCTTCACGAGGCGTGCGTCGCCGCGCAGCAGCCGGCGCACGCGTGTGATCTCCTCGACGTCGGCGCCCTTGTCCTCGAGCACCGCCGCGCCGATCGAGCGCATGTCGTCGAGCAGGTCGCCGCTGGGTCCACCGCGTCGGAACTCGTTCAGCGGCTCGGCGTCGGCGGCGAGGCCCGGTCCGAGCACGGCGTCGATCTTGCTCGGGAAATAGTTGAAGAGCGTGCGCCGAGATACACCGACCGCTTCTGCCAGCTCGTCCATCGTGAAGCCGTCGAGCCCACGCTCGTCGGTCAGCCGCTGCGCGCTCAACGTGATCAGCATCTCGGTGCGCTCACGGCGGCGGTCGGTCAGCGTCGGCTGTTCTGCACTCTTGCTCACGGAGTGCAGTATATGCACTCCATACGGATTAGTGCAAGAGTTTTGGGTAATTGCTCAGACGATCGCCGGCCCGTCGAACATCTCGCCCATCCGCAGCGCCAGACCGAAGTCGCCACGCACGTGCAACTGTCCAGTGAGCACCGCTGCCGGCGCGGCGAGCTCCCCTGTGCCGATGCGCAGAAAGTCGGCGATCTCGGCCGCCACGTGCAGCGCGGCCCCGGGCTCGGGTCCCTTGCGCGCCGTAGCTGCATCGAGTCCGCAGTCGATCGTCCAGATCGCGGTGCCGCGACTCGTCTGCAAGCTGACCTCGATCGCCCCGACAAACCCCGCGGCCTTGTCCGGGCGAAAGCGCGACGCCATCGAGCGCATCAGCGTACGCACACCCAGCGATGTGCCGACAAATCGGTCGAGCTGACGGTCGCTCATCTGCCCCACAAGCGCCTCGCCCCTGCGCTGCACGAATCCCGCCATCCGGCGCCCCCGAGCAGGACCACCCTCCGCGCGCTCCGGCTTGCGCGGGGCTGGCGGCCCACCGGTCTGCGCCGCGCGGGTGCGCGCCTCGGCCGCGCGCGCGTGTGACTCCATGCGCTGCGCGCGCGCTTCGGCCTCGCCGCGTACCTCGTCGTCGTCGAATTCGGCAGCCAGCCGCTGCATCCAGGTGGCGTCCTCGGCGCGCGGACCGTCGACTACGACCATGTCGACGCCGGCCTGGCGATAGCGCTCGACCAACCCCACGGCGTCCTCGAGCTGCTCGGGAAGCGCGGTCCGCACGGCGCAGCCCGTGGTGGCGGT
>JBIQMF010000197.1:0-3477 GCA_044463545.1 Solirubrobacterales bacterium | reverse complement strand
GGTTACGCCGACCTCGAGCGCGCGCGTGGCCATGCGCTGACGCCACTCAGCGAGCGCTGCTGCTGCCGCCTCCGGCGGCACGAGGTCGGCCTTACTCAGCGCCACGATGCGCGGCAGGGCAGCAAGCCGGGCATCGTGCTCGGCCAGCTCGCGCTCGACGGTCTCGAAGTTCTCCAGCGGATCGCTGCCGTCCAGCGGCGCGAGATCGAGCACGTGGACGAGCAACTTGCAGCGCTCGACGTGTGCCAGGAACTCGTGGCCGAGCCCTGCCCCCTGATGCGCATCCTCGATCAGCCCCGGGATGTCGACGAGCACGAGCTGGCGGTCGTCGACATCGAGCGTGCCCAGCACGGGCTCAAGTGTCGTGAAGGGATAGTCGGCGATCTTCGGTGCCGCAGCAGTCATGCGGTCGAGCAGCGATGACTTGCCAGCATTCGGCAGACCGACGAGCCCGGCGTCTGCCAGCAGGCGCAGCTGCAGCTCGAGCTCGACCTCCTCACCGGGGAGGCCGTGTTCGGCGAAACGCGGGGCCTGTTGGGTGCTGGTGGTGAACTGCTTGTTGCCACGGCCGCCGGTGCCGCCGCGCGCCACGATCACGCGCTCGCCCGGCTCATTGACCTCGGCCTCGAGCACGCCGTCGCCGCGCGTCACGCGCGTTCCCGGCGGCACGTGCAGCTCCAGCGGATCGCCCGTCGCGCCGTGGCGGCGGTTTCCCTCGCCGGGGTGGCCGTCGGCGGCGCTGAACTCGGCGCGGCCGCGGTAGCGCTGCAGATCGCGCATCGACGGGTCGCAGACGATCACGACGTTGCCGCCGTGGCCTCCGTCGCCCCCGTCGGGGCCGCCTTTGGGAACGTGGGCCTCGCGGCGGAAGGACACGCAGCCATCTCCCCCGCGCCCGGCAGCCACGCGGAAACTGACGCGGTCAAAGAACACGCGCCCATGGTACGCCGGGGCGGCTCAGAACTTGATCGAGCGGCTGGTCCGCTTGAACGGCTGGAAGGGCCCGCTCGCGTAGTCGAGCGTCAACTTCAGCTTCTTGCGGCGGTACTTCTTGTTGATCTTGAGCTTCGCCCTGACGCTGCACGTGCGCCCGGAGACACTGAAGGTCAGCCTCGGTCTGCCCAGCAGCTTGCGTGACTGCTTGACCTGCATCCGCGCCGTGCCCTCACAGTCGTCGCGCTCGGCGTCGGCGGGCAACTGGAAGCTGGCCGACAGCGTCGCGTTGTGGTAGCGCCGCTTCTTCAGGGCTCCTCGCGTCACCTTGAAGCGCACCGTACTCGGCGGTGTCAACGGCGTCTCGAGCTCTTCGTCGTCCTCGACCTCGGTCTCCACCACGAAGCTCAGCGAGTGCGACGCAACGTTGCCGAGCTTGTCGACAGCGATCACCAGCAGCTGGTACACGTCGTCGACGAGCTCCACGCTCTTGAACTGCTCCTCCTCGCAACTGGACGCCGGTGAGCCGTCCCACGAGCAGAGCAACGAGCCGACCCCGACCCCGGCATCGAGCGCGCCAACGGCCAACTGGATCGAACTCTGTCGTACGACCTGACCGTGCTCGACGCCGGCGACGGTGATGCTCGGCGCAGTCGTGTCCACGACGAAGGACTTCATCGCATAGCCGGTGTTCCCGGCCAGATCGCTGTGCACTGCCCAGAAAGAATGTTGCCCGTCGGCAAGTGTGGGCAACGTCATCGTGTTCTGGGCACAGACGCCGAGCCGCACGAGGTCACCCGGCCCGCTGGCATCCACGCCGCAACGCGTGGTACCCGGGTTGGCCTCATCGACCTCAAATCCGACCTCGGGTGAGCGTGACGCCGTGAAGCCTGTGGGTGCCTCGACGCGTACCTGCGGCAGCGCGCTGTCCAAGGTGAACGTGCGCTCAAACTCGATCGGACCATCGACAAAGTCGACGCGGTTGTGCATGCGATAGGTGCCGTCGCCTTCGAGCAACTGCGCGACGCTCCAGGAGACCACGACACCCTCCCCGGAGGGCACCCACGTCGGGCCGCCGGCATCGGCGGTGAGACATCCGCCGGCGAAGAGCGTCATGCCGTAGGGGGACGTGATGTCGAGGTTGCAGTGGTCGCCCAGCGGCTGCTCGCTGTAGTTCCAGTGAAACTGCGGGACGGCGTTCGGCGAGTTGTAGTAGGTGTGATCGGCCAGCGGCGTCCCGATGGACACGGAGGCTGACGACGCCGGGCCCGCGCCCGCCAGGGCGACGACGAAGGCCGCGCAGGCTCCTGTTGCGATGCGGCTGAAGCGACGCACAGAACTGGATCGACGCGACTCTCCCGCCGCTTGAGGCAGACCCGGGCCTTCCGTCCAGCCCGCCGCCGACGCGATGCGCGCGGGCGGGCGGGTCTCAGACCCGGCTGTAGAGCTCGACGATGAGGTGCTCTTCGATCGGTGCCTGGATGTCGCTGCGCCCGGGAAGCCGAACCACTTTGCCCAGCAGTCCGTCGTGATCGACTTCGAGCCAGTCGGCCACCCGCGAGACCATCATCGTGGCATCGACCGCCAGGGGGCGGATCGGGCTGGTCTGGGCGATCGTGATGACGTCGCCCTCCGCGACGCGGCGCGACGCGATGTCGCAACGCTCGCCGTTTACAAGTACGTGGCCGTGCCCCACAAACTGGCGCGCCTGGGCGCGCGTCGATGCAAAGCCCATGCGGTAGAGCACGTTGTCGAGGCGCAGCTCGAGCAGTTCGAGCAGCCGCTCGCCGGTCACCGAGTCCGAGCGCGAGGCTTCCTTGTAGAGGCGCCGGAGCTGGTTCTCGCGCAGGCCGTAGTAGCGCTTGGCCCGCTGCTTCTCGCGCAACTGCGAGGCGTACACCGACGCCCGTCCCCCGCGACGCATGCCGTGCTGTCCCGGCGGTACTGCGCCGCGGCGCTCGAGTGCCGATTTCCCGTTGAAACGCCTTGCGCCTTTGAGTTCGAGGTCGACCCCCTCACGGCGTGAGAGGCGCTCGACCGGCCCGATGTAGCGGCCCATGAATCCTCCGTCGGGTGCTTGAAAGAAGAAGTTGAACGAGGCCGAATTCAATTCCGACCTTCGTGGTACGAATTAGCCTAGCAACGCCGCTGACGGGCAGAAAAAAGGGCGCCCCGGCGAGGGCGCCCTTTGTTGCAGCTCAGACGGTCTTCAACTACTGGGCGGCGTTGACGCTGATCACGCGTCCGCGGCGGCCTTCGCTGAAGTCCACGATGCCTTCGCGCGCGGCGTAGATCGTGTGGTCACGGCCGATGCCGGTGCCCTCGCCCGGCTTGTAGACGGTGCCACGCTGGCGCACGATGATCTCGCCGCCGCTGACGCTCTGGCCGGCGAAGACCTTCACGCCGAGGCGCTTGGCGTTCGAGTCGCGACCGTTCTTGCTGGATCCAAGTCCTTTTTTGTGAGCCATTGCCTACTCCTCGCCCTTCTTTGCAGTCTTGGCCGCCGACTCCTTCTTGGCCGCCGGCTCCTTCTTGGCGGTTTCC
>JBIQMF010000196.1:0-3479 GCA_044463545.1 Solirubrobacterales bacterium | reverse complement strand
GGCCGAGCGGGACATCGACGACTTTGACCGCATGAGCTCACGCACCCCGCTGCTCGGCGACCTCAAGCCCGGCGGCAGGTATCTGGCCCGCGACTTCTGGGAGGCAGGCGGCGTCCCGCTGATCGCCAACCGCATGCAGGAGGCCGGGCTGCTCAACCGCGAGTGCATCCGCGTCGACGGCGACACGCTCGGCGACTACGCCGACGCCGCGACCGAGAACGACGGTCAGGTCGTCGTGAAGCCGCTCTCCGACCCGCTCAAGGCAACGGGCGGCATCGCCATCCTGAAGGGCAACCTGGCGCCCGAGGGCAGCGTCGTCAAGCTGGCCGGGCACGAACGCGTCTACGCCGAAGGCCCCGCGCGCGTCTTTGAGAACGAGAAGGAGTGCTTCGCCGCCGTCGAGCGTTCCGAGATCAAGCCCGGCGACATCGTCGTCATCCGCAATGAGGGCCCCTCGGGTGGCCCCGGTATGCGCGAGATGTTGCAGGTCACGGCCGCGCTCGTCGGCGAGGGACTGGGCGACGAGGTCGCGCTGCTGACCGACGGACGCTTCTCCGGGGCGACCCACGGCTTCATGGCCGGACACGTCGCACCCGAGGCCTCAAAGGGTGGCCCGATCGCCGCCGTGCGCGAGGGCGACACGATCGTGATCGACGTCGAGAAGCGCGAGATGAACGTGCTCATCTCCGACGAGGAGATGGCGGCGCGCCTGGCCGAGTACGAGCCGCCGGCGCCGCTCTACACGCGTGGCGCCTACGCCAAGTATGCGGCCCAGGTCACCAGCGCCTCGCAGGGCGCCGTCACCTGCTGAGCGCGCCCCGGCGCCCGGCGCCGGCTTCAGCCGACGTAGCCCCAGCGGTCGAGCACCGGGATCTCGTGGATCTGCGGCGGCTGCAGGTGGTCCCACATGATCCCGTTGTCGCGCGGGTAGGCGCCGTCGACCTCGATCACGGCCCGCGGCGTGGCCAGCAGGTCGATCGAGATGTCGTGGGCCGTCATGAGCAGGTTCTCGCGCAGGATCTGGATGGGGTGGACGGTCGTGCAGACGGGAACCTTCGAGTCGACCTTGCCGGTCTCGTGCAGCAAGGCGTACTCGAGGTCTGAGAAGCCGCTGCCCTTGCCGATACGCGCGCCCTTGAGGTTCACGGCGACGGCGCCGGTCAGCACGAGGTCCAGCTTGGGCACCTGTTCGAGGTCGAGCACCTCGCCGTGGCGCAGCGCGCCCTTGATCGTGGCCGCCTCGCGGATCTGATCCTTCGTCAGCTTCTTGGGGTCGAGCAGGCGGAAGGGGTGCTCCTCACGCAGCCGCGGCACGGCCATCACGACTGCCTTGCCCGATTCGAGGGCCAGCCGGCGCATCGCCGTCTGCGGCGAATCCGGGTTGACCTTGATCACCTCGGCGTCCTGCCAGAAGGCGTGTCTGGCCAGGCGCTCGGCGGCAGCTTTGGCGCCCGCAAAGTTGGGGATCCGACCTTCGGCCCCGGGGAAGCGAGAGACCCCCTGATGGTCCATCGCACGCCACACATCGACTCGGACATCTTCTTTCGATCGCACGCCGCAGAATCTATCCCGCCGCCCGGCGTAATCGGGCAGAGGAGCGCACCCTGCGTGCAACAAATCGCCCGAAGCGGCCGGGGTCTGGAGAGTGTTGTAGAAGATATGGGGAAGATGACTCGGTATCGCTGGATCGGGGGCGCAGTCGGCGTCGTGCTCGTGCTCGTCCTGAGCGCCTTCGCCTACGACCGCGTGCAGAGCGACCGCATCGCCAGCGGGGTCAGGATCGGCGGGATCGACGTATCGGGGCTCTCGCGCGGCGACGCCGAGGTCAAACTGGCGCGCGAGATCGCCCTGGCCGTGAAGCAGCCCGTCGTCGTCACCTATCGCGGCAAGCGCCGCACCTTGAAGCCCGAGAAGTCGAAGGTGCGCGTCGATGTGCCGGGCATGGTCGATCGGGCCGTCAGGCGCAGCCACGAAGGCTTCTTCGTCGTCAACACGGCGCGCTCGATCGCGGGCCGCGAGCGTGGGATCGCCATCCCTGTCGAGATCACCTACTCCGACCCGGCGGTGCGCCGCTTCGTCAGGAGCGTGGGCAAGAGCTTCAACGTCGCGCCGCGTGACGCATCCCTTGACTACACGCGGACCCGCATCTCGGTGAAGCCGGCCGAGCGTGGCAAGACGGTGCGCTATGCAGCGCTCAAGCGCGCCATCGTCGAGCGCCTAGAGAATCCGACCGAGCCGCGCCGCCTGCGCGCGCCGATGCGCAACCTCAACGCCAAGGTGCGCACACGCTCGCAGCTGGCCAGGAAGTACCCGACGGTGCTGATCGTCGACCGCTCCGGCTTCAAGCTGCGCCTCTACAAGAATCTCAAGCTCGCGCGTACCTATCCGATCGCCGTCGGCAAGGTTGGCATGGACACGCCGGCCGGCCTCTACACGATCAACAACCGCGCCGAGAATCCGGCATGGCACGTGCCCAACAGCGACTGGGCCGGCGACCTGGCCGGGACGGTCGTGCCCCCGGGCCCCGACAACCCGATCGTCGCGCGCTGGCTGGGCATCTACGACGGCGTCGGCATCCACGGGACCAACGACATAAGTTCGCTGGGCACTGCGGCCTCGCACGGCTGCATCCGCATGAAACCCTCTGACGTGATCGCCCTCTACCCGCAGATCCCGGTCGGCACGCCGATCTACATCGCATGAGCACGGCGATGAAGCCTGAGCTCAGCGCAGCCTGGGAGTTCGACCTCGACCGCTTCGAGATCACCCTGCGGCGGCGCGGGCTGGCCGAGGCCACGCGCAAGGCCTATCTTGGCGATCTGCGGGACCTGGCCGCTCACTGCAGCGCTGCCGGGGTGGATGCGCCCGACGTCGACCTCAAGCTCTTGCGTCGCTACGCGCAGCGCGTCAGCGGTGAGGGTCTGGCGGCCAGCAGCCTTGCTCGGCGCATCGCCAGTATCCGCGCCTTCTACGCCAGCCTGCTCGAGCGCGGAGAGGTCTCGCAGAACGTCGCCGAGCTGATGACCACGCCGCGCCTCGGGCGCGAGCTGCCGCGCGTGCTTGCGGCCGGCGAGACGCGCAAGCTGCTCGAAGGCATCCCGACGTCGACACCCCTGCAGGCCCGCGACCGCGCCATGTTTGAGCTGACCTACGCCTGCGGCCTGCGTGCCGGCGAGTTGATCGCCCTGCCCCTGAGCGCGGTCGACCTCGACGAGGAGCAGGTGCGGATCGAGGGCAAGGGGGGGCGCACGCGCGTCGTGCCGCTGGGGGAACACGCCGGGCGCTCACTGCGCCGCTACCTCGAGCGCGCGCGGCCCCACCTTGCACGCAAAGAGGCCGACCCGGGACTGCTGTTTCTGAGCAAGAGCGGCCACCCGCTGCAGCCCAGCGACGTACGCCGCCGGCTCGAGGGCTGCCTGCGCACCGCCGGGGTGGCCGCCGGCATCTCTCCGCACAGTCTGCGACACAGTTTTGCAACG
>JBIQMF010000195.1:0-3511 GCA_044463545.1 Solirubrobacterales bacterium | reverse complement strand
CGACCAGGAGTCACATCCCAAAATGGCCAAGCAGTCATCCCCCCAGAAGTCTCTGCTCGACGTGGTCTCGCCGGGCAAGAAGGCGCGTCTCTACGACATGCTCTACAACCACGGTCCGGGCAACGGAACGCTCATGTTCCTGCCGATCGACCAGGGCATCGAGCACGGTCCGCGCGACTTCTTCCCCAACCCCGCTTCGAAGGACCCGGACTACCAGTTCGCGCTGGCCGCCGGCGCCGCTTACAGCGGAATCGCCTGCCAGATCGGCTTCGCCAACAAGTACTGGCCCGACTGGGCCGGCCAGGTGCCGCTGCTCCTGAAGGTCAACGGCAAGACGGACATCCCGTCGTCGGCAGAGGCCTTCTCGGCCTGCAACGCATCGGTCGAAGACGGCGTCCGACTGGGCGCAACGGCCATCGGCTACACGCTCTACGTCGGCTCGCCGCGCCAGGACGAGGACCTCAAGCAGCTCGGTGAAGTTCGCGCCGACTGCGAGAAGTACGGCCTGCCGCTGGTCGTCTGGAGCTACCCGCGTGGCAGCGCCATCGACGCCAAGGGCGGAGCGGGCGGCTTCTACGCCATCGACTACGCCGCGCGTATGGCGATGGAGCAGGGTGCCGATATCGTCAAGATCAACATGCCGAAGGTCGGCCTCGAGACCGACGCCGACGCCCCGGCTCCCTACAACAAGCTCAAGGTCGACCAGCAGGAGGCCATCCGTCAGTGCGTCGAGAGCGCCGGGCGCAGCCTCGTCGTCCTCTCGGGCGGCAGCAAGGCTTCAGACGCCGAGGTCCTCGACATGACCAAGTCGATCATGAAGGCCGGCGGCAGCGGCGTGATCTACGGCCGCAACATCTGGCAGCGCAAGCCCGCAGCGGCCAAGCGCATGGTCAACTCGATCAGCGAAGTGCTGGTCAAGAACGTCATCCGCAAGCCGTAGCGGCCCGCGGGACTGAGGAGTTGTGAGCACGCGAAGTGCGGCGGCCTGGGTCGTCGCCTTCGCGTTGCTCGTTCTGCTCTCGACGGAGCTGATCGAGACGGACGGCGGGCACGAGGGCGGCCCGGTGGCCACCACCAAGGACGCGCCGTCGGGCAGTGCGGCCCGGATGCCTGCGCGCACTGTTCGCGTGTTGCGCGTGGTCGACGGCGACACGATCGTCGTGCGCGGCGACGACGGCCGCTCCGAGCGCGTCCGCTACATCGGCGTCGACACGCCCGAGTCGGTCAAGCCCGACACGCCCGTGCAGTGCTTCGGCAAGGAGGCCGCGGCCGCCAACCGCCGGCTCGTGGCCGGCCGGGAGGTGCGCCTGACCTTCGACCGCGAAGCAGAGGACCGCTACCGGCGTATGCTGGCCTTCGTCCACGTCGGCTCGACCTTCGTCAATGCCGAGCTGCTGCGCGGCGGCTACGCCCGCACGATCGAGATCGCTCCGAACACGTCGCGCGCGGCGGAGTTCTCCCAGCTGCAGCGCGCTGCGCGTCGCGCCGGGCGCGGCCTCTGGGGTGCCTGCAGGGACTGAGACCGCTACCCGCTAATGCGGATCTGCTCTCCACCGGCGCGCCGCCAACCCTCTACGATGGGACAGCTATGAAGATGCGGCAGTCAGTAGCCGAATTCGAACGCGCATTCCTCGAGCACACGCAGGAGTCACGGTCTGAGCGCCAGGAAGTGCGCCACGAGGTGATCAAGCGAACCAAGGAGCGCCACCGTGAGAAGCACGAGCAGCACCAGTTCCGGCGCTTTCTCACATTGCTCGTCGTTTTGACGGCGACGATCGTGCTGGTCGCCTGGGGCATGTTCCAGGTGCTCACCCTGATCATGGCCTGAGCCACCGCCGCCCGCAGGCCTGAGAGCCGGCTACTTGCCGTTGGTCAGTTCGTCGAGTGCGGCGTCGACGGCTTCGGGCGTTGCGCTCTCGTCGGCCGCCTGAGCTTCTGCCTGCTCCTGCAGGATCTGCAGGTAGACCTCTTTGCGGAAGATCGGGATGTTCTTCGGGGCCTCGATCCCGATACGCACCTTGTCGCCCACGATCGAGAGCACGGAGATCTCGACGTCGTCCGCGATCATGATGCTCTGATTCGATTTCCGGGTGAGTACGAGCATGCAGCGCCTCCAAGCACTAACAACTGCGTGTGACAGGGGGAGAGGGATCAAGCGCTCCGGGCTGAGCGCGGATCGTACCCATTTTCCGTCACGCGCGGGGTGTCCTGCCTCCGCAGTTCTCCCACCTTACTCGATATCTGGGGTGTTTGTCCACCCCTTTCCGCAAGGAAGCCGCTGATAGTGTCAGCCCATGGCAACCAGACAGCTGAGACCACACCTGAACCAGATCCGTGTCTGGGTCCGACAGGGCCGCACGGATGCCTGGATCGCGCATCAGCTTGACGCGTCCGCGGATGACATCGCCGCGTTCAAGCGCGAGCAGTCGCTCGATGCCGAGGCCGGTCCTGGAGCCGAGTCTGCAACCCCTGCACCGGGGGCCGACAAAGAACTTGATCTACGAGCTGAAGACGACGCGTTGATCGCGGCCGAACTCGAAGCCGCGCTGAAGAAGCGCGAGGAAGAGGCCGCAAAGAACGGCGACGATGGTGACGGGGCAGCCCCCGGACGCCGCCGCCGGCGCGGTCGTCGTGGTGGCCGAGGCCGCCGTCGCCCGTCGATCGAAGCGACCTTCGACCACGGTGAAGAGGGCTACGGCCTCTGGCTCGACCCGGCAATCGTCGACGACCCCGTCTATGCAGAGCATTGGGCAGGTCACCGACCGATATCCGTACAGATCTCCTCCGACCAGATCGTGATCCAACGATCCGAGCCGGACGAAGGATCTGAAAACTCCGAAACTGAATCTCAGGCCGCCTAGCGCGGCCTGAATTCTTTCGCCTCAGCGCAGGACGACGAAGGGCTTTTCGTCGGGCGAGACCATGCCGAGCTTGCGCGCTTCGGCGGCGATCGTCGACTCGCGCTTGAGCGCTCGGGCGCGCGCCTTCAGCGCGCGGTTCTCCTTGCCCAGCTGCTGCAGGGTCGCGCGCGCCTCGCTGGTGGCTTTACGCTGGTCGTAGTAGCCCTTCAGCGGTTGCGCGTACAAAAAACCCAGCACCAGCACCACGACGATCATCCAGTTCGTCGGCAGGCGCTTCCAGTTGACCCCGCGCGAAACCGGGCGGCCCGAACCCTTCGGGGCCACGCGCACGCGTGCCTTCTTGCTCTGGCGAAGCGAAGCCATGACATGGCTTTTCGCCAAGTACCCCGCTACGCCTGCCGGCCGCAAGCTGGCTGGCGGACGATCGGTCGATGCCCTTCCGTTCAGGGGTGGTTCGACTTGGCCGTACAGTCCCTTCCCTCCTCGGCGCTTTCGCGCCTGCGGGGGGGAAGTGACTGTGCGTCCGTACTCGTGGCTTGGGTGACCCTCCCGTTCAGGGGTGGTTCGACTTGGCCGTACAGTCCCTTCCCTCCTTGGTGCTTTCGCGCCTGCGGGGGGAAGGGACTGTGCGTCCGTCCTCAGCCTTGGTT
>JBIQMF010000194.1:0-3519 GCA_044463545.1 Solirubrobacterales bacterium | reverse complement strand
GGGCTCGCTGATGGCCACTGGGACGAGCCCTGAGGATCTCGAACGCATCGTCGAAGACATCGGCCGCGAGATCGCCGGCGAGAGCGCGCCCGGCGAGCCCGAGGAGCGCATGTTCGACGCACTGGTGGCGCTGGGCTTCCAACCGCAGCGCAATCGCACGGGTGATGAGAGCATGGAGTACTGCCTCGGCAACTGCCCGTACCGCGACACCGCACGTGAGCGCCAGCCGCTCATCTGCGGTCTGCACCGCGGGCTCACGAGCGGTCTGATCGAGCAGTTCAGCCCCGAAAGCAACCTCGCCAGGTTTGTCCCCAAGGACCCCGACAACGCGGGCTGCATCGTCGAGATCCAGGGTCCGGCCGCTAGGGAGAACCAATGAAACGCAACGAGGCTCTCGCACAGCTCTCGCGTGAGCATCATCAGTCGTTGTTCGTCGTTCTGCGTATGAAGCAGGCGACCGAGGGGACGATCCCCGAGACGATGGAACTCCTGCGCGGCCACTGGAACGACCACGCCAAGCTGCACTTCGACATCGAGGACGATGTGCTGCTCCCTGCCTTCCTCGCAAGCGCCGGCAAGGATGATCCGATGGTCAAACGCGTCGAAAAGGAGCACGGCAGACTGCGCGAAGACATCCTTGCCCTGATCAACGACCCCTCACCTTCGCTGGCCCGCATCGGAGAGGTCGCCGAGGCGCTGCAGACGCACGTGCGCTTTGAAGAACGCGAGTTCTTCCCGCACTGCGAGAAAGTGATGCCGGAGTCTGCGCTGCTGGAGGTGGCTGCGGCCGTCGAGCGCGCCGAACAGGAAGCCTGACCAGGTGCCGACGGACACGCCGGCCGGACTGCTGCGCACATTTCTGCCGACTGCCTTGGGGCTGCTCGGGCTGGGCACAGCCTGCGGCATCGCCGCGGCCCTCACGGGTGAGGACGATCTGCTCTGGGCCGCCTTGCATCTGCTGATGCTGGGCGGCGTCTCGCAACTGATCGTCGGCGTCGGCCAGTTCGTCGTCTGTGCCTTCCTTGCCACGGCGCCGCCGCCGCGGCGGCTCGTTGTGGCGCAGGTCGTCACCTGGAATGCCGCGGTGCTGCTGGTCGTGCTCAGCCTGCCGCTCGAACTGCCGCGCCTGGCCGACCTCGGTTCGCTCGTGACGCTCGTCGGTTTGGGGCTCTTCGCATGGGGGTTGCAGTCGATGCGCAGGCGTTCGTTGCAGTCGCAGCCCTGGGCGCTGCGCTGGTACAACGCTGCGGCTCTGCTGCTTGCGGCAGGTGCGATCGTGGGCGCGGCGCTGGCCGGCGCCGTCGCCTGGCGTCACGGATCGCTGCTCGGTGCGCACATCAGCTTCAACGTCGTCGGCTGGCTGGGTACGGCGATCGTCGGCACGCTGCACACGTTCTTCCCGACGCTGACAGGCACTCGCCTGCGCTTCCCGCGGCTGCAGGCGTGGACCTTCGGCGCATGGATCCTCGGCACGTTGCTGCTGGCCGACGGCATGGCGCGCGGCAGCGGCTCCGTGAAGGCGCTCGGCCTCGCTGCGCTGTCGCTGGCCGCGGGCCTGCTGGCCAGCAACCTGCTGGCGTCCCTGAGGGCCCGCACGATGCCACTCTCGCGGGCGGCGGTGGCCGTCGCGGCAGGTCAATGCGCCCTCGTCGTCGCCCTCGTCAGTGCCCTGCTGGCGCCGCTGGTGATGCAGGATGCCGGGATCCTCGAGGGGGCGGCCCTCACCTGCGCGTTGATTCCGACGGCCGTCTGGATCGTCCTCACCGTCGCAGGATCACTGGTTCACCTGCTCGGCGTGCTCGCCCATGTGCAGCGAATCCGGCGAGGCGACCCGCGCTTTGGCTAGATTTCCCTCGAATCTGATCCCCGAATCACGAAGAGTCCCCGTCTGATGCACTCGATCACCCGTCGTCCCGCCAAGTTTCGTCGTCCGGCCAAGTCGCTGCTCTCCTTCTCGGCACTTGCCCTGCTGCTGCTCTCTGCCTTCACGATCAGCGCATGCACCACGGCAACCTCTGCCGACACCTGGGTCGAGGCCAACCAGAACGAGTACAACACGCGCTACGCAGGCGGTCGCATCAGCTCCAACACGGTCAAGACGCTGGGCGTCGCCTGGACTGCCGACCAGCGCACCAAGTCGGGTGTCGGCGTCAACGGCGCCAACCCGCTGATCACGGCCAACAACGTCTTCGTGCAGGGTCCGGCCGGCAACTTCGTCGGCTTCAACTTCATGACCGGTGACCTCGCAACGGGCGTCCAGAGCCCGACCATCGCCACCAAGCTCCCGTCGTGGATTGCCGGAGGCAAGGGCAAGCTCACCACCTTCTCGCCGACGATCGCCCCGCTGCAGACGGGCGGCAAGGACGACTCCCGCATCGCCGTCGGCGCCTCGGCACACCGCGTCGTCGCCATTGACATCAAGACGGGCAAGACTTCATGGCGCGCCGCACTCGAGGCCGTCGAGGGCACGTCGCCGCGGGCGATCTCGAACATGGCCGCCGCCCACGACAAGATCTACGTGCCCGTCGCCAACGTCCCCGGCGAGGCCGACGACGGCGATCTCGCCGGTACGGTCAAGAAGCTGCAGGACAGCGACAGCCCCAGCGGTCAGCTCGTGGCACTGAACGCCGACGACGGCAAGGTCGCGTGGAAGAAGAAGATGAACTCCGTACCGCTGGGCGCCGCCACGGTCGTCAACGACCTCGTCTTCACGAGCACCCTGGATGGTCACGTCTACGCCTTCAACGCAGGCAACGGTGACGAGGTCTGGTCCTCGAAGCTGCCGGCGGGCGCGGCGGCTCCGCTGGCCGTCTACGACGACACGCTGATCGTTCCGGCCGGCCTTGTGACGAAGCGCGGCCAGCAGGCCCAGGTCGTGGCCTTCCGTATCGGCGGCCTCGGTGAGGTCGGCGGCGCTGAGGCACCGCGCATCGTCCAGAAGGGCGACGAAGCCGTCGCCGAGAAGGCCGAGGGCGAGGACGCCGAGGGCGACGCCGGGGCCGACACGGGCCAGGGCAAGGACCTCTTCACGCAGAACTGCGCCGGCTGCCACACGTTGGCCGACGCCGGAACCTCCGGCACGGCCGGACCCGACCTCGACGGTCTGACGCTGGACGTTGCAGCCATCGACAAGCAGATCACCAACGGTGGCGGCGGAATGCCGCCGTTCAAGGACACATTGTCGGCCGAAGAGATCACGGCGATCTCTGAGTACCTGGCTTCGGTCAGCGGCGGCTGATCGCCCCGGGTCCACGAAGACGGGGCGAGCGCCGCAGGTACTGACGCATGGCGCCCCCGCCGACACCCAGCGAAGCCGCGCGAGACATCTCGGCCAACACGGCCTACTCGCGCAACCTCGCAGCGCCGCTGCGCGAGTTTCTGCACACCGAGGTCTCGAGTGCCTTTGCGCTGTTGGCCGCCGCCATCGCGGCGCTGCTCTGGGTCAATGTGAGCCCCGACACCTACGAGTCCTTCTGGCACATCGACATCAGCTTTGAGCTCGACGGGCGCAGCTTCGGC
>JBIQMF010000193.1:0-3572 GCA_044463545.1 Solirubrobacterales bacterium | reverse complement strand
AAGGCGTTGCCGAGATCCTGCGAGACTTACTCCATGATCATCCCGGCGATCAGCACGCCGGCGAAATTGAAGAGCACGGCCGTGGCGATGGCGACGCCGTTCGACTTCAGCAGCATGCCGATGGCGAGGCTGAAGATGCCGTAACAGAAGCCGGTCATCCAGGTCACGTAGAAGAGTTCGAACCACTGCTCGCCGCTCGTCGTCTCGGGGCCGGCGATGAGCGTCGCCAGCACAATCAGCAGCAGCGCCGGGAGCGTGCAGAGCACGACGGCAGCCATCAGGCCGGGGACGCGCACGAACACCAGCTGCCAGCGCGGGCGGCCGGTCATCACGAGGTAGCGCATGATGCTCTGATCGACGTCGTAGGCACCGGCCAGCGCACCCAGCACGATGGCCGCCAGCACGACCGCGAAACCGAGCAGTCCCTGGCCGCTGTCGAGCGCCTCCTTGCCGCTCGCGGAGTCAGAGAGGATGGCCCAGATCAGCACGCCGATGCCGAAGAGCGCAAGCCACGCCACGGCACCGAAGAAGCTGCCACGGCGGCCGACCTGACGGCGGATCTCAGAGGGCAGCAGGTCGATCACAGCGTCGACTCTCCCCCTGTGATGTCGAGGAAGCGCTGCTCGAGCGACTGTTCGAGCGGGTACAGCGAGACGACCGCGATGCCCGCCTCGAGCAGCGCGCGGCCGACGGCCGTGAGCGTCGCCTCGTCGGAGGCGGCGACGCCGAGCGTCAGACCACCGATGTTGTCGCGCGCCACGTCAGTCACGAACGGTGCGCCGTGCAGGAGGGCTGCCGCTGCATCCGGGTCGGTCGTGCGCACATAGATCTGCTGTTGCACGCCGCTGATCATGCGCTCGACGGAGTCGAAGGCGACCACGCGACCCTGCTGGATGATCGCGATGTCGTCGGCCATCTTCTGCACCTCGCCGAGGATGTGGCTGGAGATGAAGACGCTGCGTCCCTCGTCGACGAACGAGCGGATGAGCTGCCGGAACTCGGCCAGCCCCGCCGGGTCGAGTCCGTTGGTCGGCTCATCGAGGATGAGCAGCCTGGGGTCGTTGAGCAGGGCACGCGCGACGCCGAGGCGCTGGCGCATGCCCAGCGAGTAGGTCTTGACGGCGTCGTCGGCGCGCTCGCTAAGGCGTACGCGGGCCAGACTCGGCTCGATCCGCCCGGCGGCGCCGTCGCCGTAGTGCGCGGCCCAGACGGCGAGGTTCTGGCGACCCGTGAGATAGGGGTAGAAGCGCGGCTCCTCGACGATGCCGCCGACCGACGCCAGCGCTGACGCGGTGTCCTGGGGGACACGGTGGCCGCAGACCTCGATCGAGCCCGACGTTGGGCGGGCCAGGCCCAGCATCATGCGGATCAGCGTCGTCTTGCCGCAGCCGTTCGGTCCCAGCCACGCGAAGCAGCGACCGGCCGGCACGTCGACGGTGACGTCGTCGACGGCAGTCAGCTGGCCGAAGCGCTTGGTGACGCCCTGGAGCCTGATCACGTGTTCGCTCATCGCCGCGCGAAGCCTACCGGCGCCTACGGCCGCAGCGTCAACCACAATCCAGGCACGTGGAGAAGCGCCCGCCCTACACACGCGACATCGGCAAGCTCTCAGATCGCCAGTTCGACGAATTGGTTGAGTTCAGCGAGGAACTGGCCAAGTCACACGGCACAGACATCACGCCAGATGCCTTCGACGCGCTCGTTCAGGCCGCGATCGACCGCCTGCCCGAGGAGTTCCAGATCCACCTCGAGGCCGTTCCGGTCGTCGTCTCCGACAACGGGCGCGACATCGGCGCCTACGGCCTCTACGAGGGAGACGGCATCGGGCGCGACAACTTCCCCGACCGCATCATCATCTTCCGCGACACCCTGCTGCGCGACTTCGGCCACGATCCGCTGCGGCTGCGCGCCGAGGTCGAGCGGACATTGCGACACGAGTTGGCACACCACCTCGGGTGGGACGAGAAGGGCGTCGCCGGCCTCGGTCTGTGAAGACGCTGGTCGCCCGCGGCCGGCGAAGACTCAGCTGCGCTTGCGCCGGACGGCCGCGAAGCCGTCGCGCAGCAACGCGTGGCCGATCGACTCCCACGCCGTCAGCCGCTTGCGCGGCTCTTTGCCCGCGCCCAGCCGCTGCAGTTGGATGTTGTTCCACCAGAGGTCTGCAGGGGCGTCGAGCAGTTTGACACCTGTGTGGATCGAGCGCAGGCGGCTGACCGTCGACGCGTCGTCGATCAGGCGGCGCGGCAGGTCGGGCTCAAGGCACATCGGGCGACCGAGCCCGACCATGTCGATGCCCTCGTCGAGCGCCTCCTGCATCGCGCGGGCAGAGCGCAGGCCGCCCGTCACCATCAGCGGCATCGTGGTGATCTTGCGGGCGCGTTCGGCGAACTCAAGGAAGTAGGCCTCGCGGGCGCGCGTGCGCTCGGATTTCGACTCCTGGCCGATCCCGAGCAGTGCCGGCTTCTCATAGGTGCCACCGCTGACTTCCAGCAGGTCGACGCCCTGCTCGCCCAGCATCTCGATCACCTCGAGCGACTCCTCCTCAGAGAACCCTCCACGCTGGAAGTCGGCGCTGTTGAGCTTGACCGAAAGGATCTTGTCGGGACCGATGGCGGCGCGCATCGCCCTGGCCAGCTCCAGCGCAAAGCGCCGCCGGCGCTCCGCGTCTCCGCCCCAGTCGTCGTCGCGCAGGTTGGCCAGCGGGCTCAGAAACTGCGAGACGAGATAGCCGTGAGCGCCGTGCAGCTGGACGCCGTCGAAGCCGGCCTCGACGCAGATGCGCGAAGCCGTGCTGAAGCGTTCGATGAGGTCGATGATCTCATCGTGCTCAAGCGCACGCGGCGTCGGGAAGGGCGCACCAGGGATGTTCAGTTTGACCGCGCTGGGTGCCACGAAGCGCGTGGCAACTCCGGCCAGCGCCTGGCGGCCGGGGTGGTTGATCTGCGCGATCGCCGGGGCTCCGGCCGACTTGGCCGCGGCCGCCCAGGCCGCCAGCTTGTCGAGGTCGCGGTCATCCTCGATCACGACGTTGCGTGGCTCCCCGACGCTGCGCCGGTCGACCATGATGTTTCCCGTGATCAGCAGACCGGCGCCGCCCTCGGCCCAGCGGCCGAAGAGTCGTTCGAGCGCCGGTGTCGGCGAGTTCGCGCGATCGCCCAGCTGTTCTGAAAGGGGGGCCTTGCCGATGCGGTTGGGCACAGTGATGCCGCACGGCAGCGTCAGCGGACTGCCCAGCGTGACGCTCTTGACTGCAGTGTCCTGAGGGTTCATCTCCGCCTGCTCTCTGGTGCCTAGAGGCCGAGGTTGCGCGGGTTCTTGCGCGGCTTGACCGAGTCCTCAAACTCGGCCGCCGTGAACGGGCCGACGACCTCGCCCTCGGCCACGTAGCGGTAGAGCGCGACGCCGAAAACGCCGCGCACGGCGCCGCTGACGATCGCCATCGCGATCACGCCGACCACGCCGACGATGAGCAGACCGCCCCCGAACACGACCCCCGCGGCGTTGCCGCTGGCGATCACGACGACGCGGGCGGCGGCCACCAGGATCGAGAGGAAGATGCCGATTCCGGTGAT
>JBIQMF010000192.1:0-3589 GCA_044463545.1 Solirubrobacterales bacterium | reverse complement strand
CGACGTGCTCGAGCTGCGGGTAATCCTGCTCGGCGATGCTCGCGAGCGTCTCTTCGATCGTCGCCGCCGCGTTGAAGGTCGGCGTGACGATCGTTATCGATGGCAGCTGGGCCATCTTGCGCGGACCAGCTACTGGCCGTCGGTCAGCGCCTTGACGTCGGCGTCGACCATCATCGTCACGAGTTCTTCGAACTTGACCTTGGGCTCCCAGCCCAGTTTCTGCCTGGCCTTCGTCGGGTCGCCAATCAGCAGGTCGACCTCGGTCGGGCGGAAGTAACGCGGGTCGACCTCGACGTAGTCCTCGTAGTTGAGGCCGACGTGACTGAAGGCGTGCTCGCAGAACTCGCGCACCGTGTGCGTCTCGCCGGTCGCCACGACGTAGTCGTCGCCGGCCTCCTGCTGCAGCATCAGCCACTGCGCCTCGACGTAGTCACCGGCAAAGCCCCAGTCACGCTTGGCGTCGAGGTTGCCGAGATAGAGCTTGTCCTGTTGGCCGGCCTTGATGGCGGCCACTGCGCGCGTGATCTTGCGCGTCACGAAGGTCTCGCCGCGGCGCGGCGACTCGTGGTTGAAGAGGATGCCGTTGGTGGCGTGGATGTCGTAGGCCTCGCGGTAGTTCTTGACGATCCAGAAGGAGTAGAGCTTGGCCACGGCGTACGGGCTGCGCGGGTAGAAGGGGGTCGTCTCGCTCTGCGGGACCTCCTGGACCAGGCCGTAGAGCTCGCTCGAGGACGCCTGGTAGAAGCGTGCAGGCACCTCGGTCTCGCGGATCGCGTCGAGCAGGCGCAGCGTGCCAAGACCGGTGACGTCGCCGGTGTACTCGGGCACTTCGAAGGAGACCTTGACGTGGCTCTGGGCGGCCAGGTTGTAGATCTCATCGGGCGCGACGCTCTCGATGATGCGGTTGAGTGACGAGCTGTCGGCGAGGTCGCCGTAATGCAGCGTCAACTGGACGTCGTCTTCATGACGGTCCTGGTAGATGTGGTCGATGCGGCCTGTGTTGAATGAGCTCGAACGACGAATGATGCCGTGAACCTCGTAGCCCTTCTCGAGCAGCAGCTCAGCGAGGTAAGAGCCGTCCTGGCCAGTAATGCCGGTGATCAGTGCTTTCTTGGCAGACATGGGTGGTGAGCCTACAATCCGGAGCATCTCTGGGGTGGCTGGACAAACTGACGGGCGGCGCGCACTGATCACAGGTGCGGCAGGGCAGGACGGCTCATACCTGTCCGAGCTGTTGTTGGCCAAGGGCTACGAAGTACACGGCGTGGTCGAGCGCGATCCGGAGGCCCCTCGTACCAACCTCAGCGCGGTGCAGGACGCGATCAAGCTCTACGCCATCGACCTGACCGACCGCGAGGCCGTCGACGAACTCATCTCCAGCTCGCGCCCACACGAGATCTACAACCTCGCGGCGCCATCTTTTGTGCCCGCCAGTTGGGACGACCCGACGGCGACACTCGACTTCATGAGCGGCTCCACTGTGCGGCTGCTCGACGCGATCGTGCGGCTGACGCCGGAAACCCGCTTCTTCCAGGCGTCTTCGAGCGAGATCTTCCGCGGCACCGAGGAGTCGCCGCAGTCGGAAGCGACAATGCCACGCCCGACCTCGCCCTACGGTGTAGGCAAACTCGCCGGCCACGGGCTTGTCAATTCCTTCCGCGTCCGCCACGACGTCTTCGCCACGGCTGGCATCCTCTACAACCACGAGTCGCCGCGCAGACCGGTGGAGTTTGTCCCGCGAAAGATCGTCAACGGCGCGGTGCGGATCGCCCGCGGCGAAGCCGAGACACTGACCCTCGGCGATCGCAGCGCGTTGCGCGACTGGGGATTTGCGCCGGACTACGTGAAGGCGATGTGGATGATGTTGCAGGCTGACGTACCCGGCGATTTCGTGATCGCGACGGGCGAGACACACTCGGTACAGGACCTCGTGGACATCGCCTTCGCAGCCGCTGGCGTCGAGACCAACGGGCGCGTTGAGACAGATCCACGTTTTCTACGCCACGGGGACGAAGCGCTCCTGGTCGGCGATCCCTCTCGAATCGCTGAAGAGATCGGCTGGAAGGCCGAGACCAGCTTCGAGGAGATGATCCACAAGATGGTCGCAGCTGAGTTTGACGCCGGAGCCTGAGTGCACATCGGATTGAACCTCCTGTATCTCGTTCCCGGCGAAGTGGGAGGATCGGAGATCTACGCCCGCGAGCTGGTGCGTGCACTCGGCATCGCGGCGCCGCAACATCAGTTCACGGTCTACTGCGCGCGCGAGGCGACGTCGTCGCTGAAGTCAGAGAAGTGGCCCGACAACGTGACGATCCACGAAGTTCCGCTCGACGCCCGTGACAAACCCCGACGCGTCACCTTCGAACTCTTCAGACTTCCGCGGATCGCAAAGCGTGACAGGCTCGACCTGCTGCACAGCCTTGGTCAGACAACTCCGCTCTGGGGCTGCGGCACCCGCGTCGTCACGGTCCTCGACCTGATCTTCCACCACTTTCCCGAGACATTTCCGGGACCTGCGAGGTGGGGACTTGAACTGCTCGTGCCGCTCGGCGCGAAACGCGCAGACCGGGTCACCACGATCTCCCAGGCAACCAAGGACGACCTTGTGAAAACTTGGAAGATCGACGCCGCCAAGGTTGATCCCGTGCTTCTCGGCAGTGGATTCACCGCGACGAGTTCACCGCTTGACCGGGACGAACTCGACCGACGGTTCGGCCTTTCTGGTAAGCAGTTTGCGCTGTGCGTCGCCTCAGGCCACGCACACAAGAACATCGAACGGCTGCTCGAGGCCTTCACGCGACTGCCACATCAGAATCTCGTTCTCGTCGGGCACGCGGGGCGCGATCAGGACAAGCTGATCGCGCGCGCTGCCGAACTCCGGATCAAAGAGCGCATCACGTTCACCGGTTGGATCGAGCCTGAAGAACTCGACGGGCTCTATGCGGCCGCCACGCTGTTCGTCTACCCGACGCTCTACGAAGGCTTCGGCCTGCCGGTCCTTGAAGCGATGATGCGCGGCGTGCCGGTCGCCTGCTCAAACACCTCGTCGCTTCCGGAAGTCGCAGGAGGTGCCGCGATGATGTTCGACCCGGAGAATGTCGACGCGATGGCCGACGCGATCGACAGACTGAGTACCGACGCAGAGCTGCGCTCCCAACTCGTGGGGCTCGGCCACGAGCAAGCGAAGAGCTTCACCTGGCAGCGCACCGCGGCCGGAACCCTCGACGTCTACGAGCGCGCGATCAGCTCGGCGTAGAGATCTACGAGTTGATCCCGGGCGGCCTCCCAGGTGAACTTCGCCGCCTGCTGCTTGCCCAGCGCCACGAGTTGTTCCTGCCGCGACTCTGAACCCAAGAGTGATGCGAGTGCGGCGGCGATCCCTTCGGGATCATCGGGATCGATCTCGATCGCTGCGTCGCCGACCGCCTCGGCGAGACTGGTGTTGGTTGTGGAGATCACTGCTGTGCCGCAGGCCATCGCCTCAAGCGGCGGGAAACCGAAGCCCTCATAGCGGGAAGGAAAGACGAAGCACTCGGCGCCGCGATAGAGCGCCAGCAGCTCGTCGTCGGTGACTTTCCCGAGCGCATGG
>JBIQMF010000191.1:0-3676 GCA_044463545.1 Solirubrobacterales bacterium | reverse complement strand
GTGATGCACGCGCGCGCAGGCGAGGCCGGGCTGTCTGTCCAGAGCAGCGCTTCGTGGCTCGGCGACCTGCTGCTGGGGGGTGCCATCACGCTGCTCTCGGTCTTCGTGGTGGTGTCGCTCGGGGCGCTGCTGCTGCGCAGGTTCGGACGCGCGTGGTGGGCAGTCTTCTGGGTGGTGCTTGTGCTGCTCGTCGCGCTCTGGCAGTTGCTCTCGCCGGTGCTTGTCGAGCCGCTCTTCGCCGACTTCAGACCTCTTCCGGCGGGGCAGCTCGAGCGCGACGTGCGCAGCGTGGCCGAGCGCTCGGGCGTTGACGCCGGCACGATCTACGAGGTCGACGCGGCCCGCCGCACGACGGGGGTCAACGCCTACGTGAGCGGCCTAGGCCTGACCCGCCGCGTCGTCCTCTATGACACGTTGACGCGCGGCACCACGCGCAGCGAGCGCCTGCTCACGATCGCCCACGAGTTCGGCCACGCGCGCCATCGCGACCTCTTGAAGGGCCTCATCTGGTTCGCACTGGTGGCCTTCGTGGGTCTGGCCGCAGCTGATCGCGTGACGCGACGCCTGCTCAGTCCGGCGGCAGTGCAGGACCAGCTGCCGACGTCCGCCCTCGTGCTGGTTGCCGCGGCGCTGGTGGCCGCGGCCGTGAGTCAGCCCTCGGCCAACGCGCTCTCGCGCGCCGTCGAAGCACGCGCCGACGCCTTCGCTGTGGGCCTGACCGGACGGCCCGAGGTTGCCGTCAGGCTTGAGCGCACGCTCACGGTGCGCAACCTGTCGCGGCCCGATCCGCCGGCCGTGCTGCACTGGTTCTTCGGGACGCACCCGACGTCGCTCGAACGCATCGGCAGCGCCCAGCGGGCGATCGGGCGGCAGGACGGCCCGACGCCGTGAGGCGGCTTCAGCCTTCGTCGTCGCCGTTGTCGCCGCCGGGCTCGTCGCCCTCGTACTCGGGCAGGTTGCGGATGCCCTCGCTCGTCGTCCACTTTGAGTAGTTGTCCTCCATCGCGTCGATCAGCTCGCGCATGAAGCGTGGCGAGAGGTTGACGCGCGTGACGACGACGCCCGGGATCTCTTCCGTGTCGACCTCGTGGTCGACGCGGGCAAAGGTGACCGTGAACTCGTAGTCGGAGTGGCTGATGTTGGCGAAGTTGGCGTACACGCCGGCCATCTGCTCCGGCTGGAAGTGGATGTTGATCCCGCGCTGTTCTGACTGGTCGTCCGACATCTTGCTGTGCTCCGGTGAGAATTGGATTGCTGCGTGAATGCAGGGTAGATGTAGTATCGCGCCGTCCGTGAGCGATGCTGCACAGAACACCCCGATGGGCCACCCGCTGGCCAGGCTGCGAGACGCCGTGCAGGCCGCCGCAGCCAGCGTCGCCGGCAGCGAGGCGACCCCGGGCGGGGTCGTGATGCAGCGGCCCAAGCAGCAGGCGCACGGCGATTTCGCGACCAACGCCGCAATGGTCTGCGCGCCGCTGGCCGGTGACAACCCGCGCAACGTCGCCGAGCGCATCGGCCGAGAGCTGCGCGAGGCGCTGGGTGATCAGTTGGCGGCCGCCGACGTGGCCGGCCCCGGGTTCCTGAACCTCGCGTTGGCCGATGACTGGTATCGCGCGGCGCTGGCCGAAGTGTTGTCGACAGAGCGTTTCGGCGGCAACGTCATCGCACAGCCGGAGCGCATCAACGTCGAGTTCCCCAGCGCCAACCCGACCGGCCCGATGCACATCGGCCACGGTCGCAACGCCGCCTATGGCGACGCGCTCTGTCGCATCCTCGAGTTCGTCGGCCACAGCGTCTCGCGCGAGTACTACTCCAATGACTTCGGCAGCCAGGTCGAGCGCTTCGGTGCCTCGATCGCTGCCCGCGCGCGCGGCGACGAGCTGCCCGAGGACGGCTACCAGGGCGACTACGTGGGTGAGATCGCGGCATCGATCGACGGTGCGGCGGAGCTGCCGGCAGCCGAGCTGCAGGAGCTGGGCGTCCAACGGATGCTCGAGCTGATCGGGGCGACACTGACGCGCATGCGCGTGCCGATCGACGTCTGGTTCTCCGAGCGCTCTCTGCACGCCGATGACCGCTTTGAATCGGCACTCGCCGCGCTGCGCGAAGCCGGCCATGTCTACGAACACGAAGGTGCGCTGTGGCTGCGCACGAGCGAGCTCGGCGACGACAAGGACCGCGTGTTGCGACGCGCCAGCGGCGAATACACGTACTTCGCGACCGACATCGCCTACCACCAGGACAAGCGCTCGCGCGGCTTTGACCGCCTCATCGACATCTGGGGTGCCGACCACCACGGTTACATCCCGCGCATGAAGGCCGCCTACGCGGCGCTGGGCGGCGACCCTGAGCGCTTCGAGCCCGTGATCATGCAGCTTGTGAACCTGACCGAGGGCGGTCAGCGCGTGCAGATGTCCAAGCGCAGCGGAGAGTTCGTGACGGTCGACGACCTGCTCGACGACATCGGGGTCGACGCGCTGCGCTTCTTCCTGGTGCAGCGCTCGCACGAGACGACGATGGACCTCGACCTCGCGCTGGCGCGCGAGCAGAGCGACAAAAATCCCGTCTACTACGTGCAGTACGCACACGCGCGGATCGGCTCTGTGCTCGAACGCGCCGGCCTCGGCGACGCGACCCGGCTGCCCGAGCAGCAACATGAGCTGCACCCTTCGGAGCGCGCGCTCATCCGCCGCCTCGTCGAGTTCCCCGATGAGGTCGCAGAGGCCGCCGCCCGCCGCGCGCCGCACCGCCTGACGATCTACGGACGCGAGCTGGCCGCGGAGTTCTCTGCCTTCTACCGTGACTGCAAGGTCGTCGGTGAGGCGCCCGAGGTCACGCAGTCGCGCGTCGCGCTCTGCATCGCAACGCGCCGCGTCCTGGCCAGCACGCTCGAGCTGCTGGGCGTCTCTGCGCCCGAGCGCATGTAGTTCGGCGCGGCGCCGGCTCGGGCTCAGAAGTTGAGGTTCAAACTGCCCGTGAGGTCGGACGCCCAGGCGTTCATGCGGAAGAACTGGTCGGTCAGGATCAGCGCGCCGACGATGATCAGGATCACGGATGAGACTCCCAGCAGCAGCGGGTAGTGCCGTTTGATCCACCCCGAGGCCGAGGCCACGGCGCCGACCCCCAGCGCCGAGGCGATGAACGGCACGGCCAGCCCCATCGAGTAGAAGAAGAGCAGCACCGCGCCCTCGAGCAGGTGTTTCTGCGTCGCCGCCGCCGAGAGGATGGCGCCGAGCGTGGGCCCGAGGCACGGCGTCCAGGCGATCGCGAAGGCGGCGCCGGCGATCACCGGACCGCCGATTCCGGCGCGCCGCGTCAACTGCTCCGAGCGCATCTCAAAATTGAGCGCCGGGACGAAGATCGAGGCCGCCATGAAAACGCCCAGCCCGATGATCATGACGCCGCTGACCTTGCGCAGCAGCGCGGTGTTCTCGGTCATCAGCTGGCCGATCCCGGTGGCGACCATGCCGCCCAACATGAAGATCACGGTGAAGGCGGCGACAAACATCAGTGCCGGGACGAGCATCTTGCGCGCGCCGCCGTCATCGATGCGCTCGTTGGCGGCGACGCCCGAGATCGTCGCAAGGTACCCCGGTACGAGCGGCAGCACGCAGGGCGTGAAGAAGGAGATCATGCCGACGGCGAAGGCCGCCAGGATCGTTGTGTCGACGCCATC
>JBIQMF010000190.1:0-3683 GCA_044463545.1 Solirubrobacterales bacterium | reverse complement strand
GACCAGTCAACCCGCCGATCCGACCGCAGTTTCGCCGATCAGTCCACGCGCAACACGGCGGGCCTGGGCGTCGACCTCGGCCAGCTGCGAAAAGTGCCCGACGGGGACGATCTCGACGGCGTCGAGGGTGCGGTCGATGACCTCGGCGATTGCATTGAAGGGGATCTCCTCGGCCAGGAAGGCGGCGACGGCAACCTCGTTGGCCGCGTTCATCACGCACGGCGCCGAGCCGCCGGCGCGACCGACGGCCTCGGCGATGGCCAGCGCCGGAAACGCCTCGCGATCGGGTTGCTCGAAGGTCAACGCCCCGAGCGCGGCCAGATCAAGTCGCTCGACCGGCACGTCTGTGCGCGACGGATACGTCAGCGCATAGGCAATCGGCACGCGCATGTCGGGGTTGCCGAGGTGGGCCATCGTCGCGCCGTCACAGAGGTCGATGAGCGAATGCACAATCGACTGAGGGTGCACCACGACGTCGATGCGTTCGTAATCGATCCCGAAGAGATGATGGGCCTCGATGACTTCGAGGCCTTTGTTCATCAACGTGGCCGAGTCGACGGTGATCTTGCCACCCATCGCCCAGGTCGGATGCGCCAGCGCTTCGGCGACGCTGACCGCGGCAAGCTCTTCACGCGTACGGCCGCGAAAGGGCCCGCCCGAAGCCGTGAGCACGAGTCGCTCGACGGTTCCCGGCTGTTCGGCGCCGACAAGCTGAAAGAGCGCCGAGTGCTCAGAGTCGACGGGCAGGATCTGCGCCCCCGTGGCCTCGGCCAGTTGCATCACAAGCTCGCCGCCGACCACCAGAGACTCCTTGTTTGCGAGCGCCAGATCGATCCCTTGGCCCAGCGCAGCGACGGTCGGGGCAAGGCCGGCAGAGCCGACCACGGCGTTGAGCACGATGTCGCACTCGCTCTCGACAACGAGGCGCACGATGCCCTCGGTACCGACCAGCACCTCCCCTTCGTCCCACTGACCGCGCGCGGCTTCAGCTGCCGCCGGATCAGCCAGAGCCACGGCCTCGACGCGATGCCGCACGGCCTGCTCGAGCAGCGTCGTGTAGTCGCTGCCGGCCGCAAGGCCGACAACCATCAAATCGTTGCTGCGCTCGACGACGTCAAGTGCCTGCAGGCCGATTGAGCCCGTTGAACCGAGGATCAGAACCTTGCGCATCTGGGCAAGGCTAGAGCCTCAGGGCGCGCCGCCGTCCTGTGCCGACCGGCAGCCCGGGATGCCCCTCAAGGTCGAAGGCAACGGCCCGCTCAGCCGATGGCCGCCATGGCGTGCCAGACGTAGTAGCCGGCCACGAGCGTGAAGAGCGCGGCGTCGGCGCGGTCCATGGCCCCGCCGTGAGCCCCGAAGGCGCGGCCGCTGTCCTTGACGGCGAAGTCGCGCTTGATGTAGCTCTCAAAGAGATCGCCGACGGGCGCCGCAAGGGCCACGGCGAACCCCAGGAGCAGGGCGTTCTCGCCCGTGATCCAGTCCTGATAGAGCCCGGCGAACCAGACGGTCAGCGTGGCGCCGATGATGCCGGCGACGAGGCCCTCGACGGTCTTGTTGGGCGAGAGTGCGGGCCAGAGTTTGTGGCGGCCGAAGAGCTTGCCGCCGAACATCGCGAAGGTGTCGCCGATGAACGTGCCCAGCAGGACGTTGATGATCACCATCTCGCCGTGGGGCAGCTGCGCCAGCCACAGGGTGTGCGCCAGCGGAATGCCGATCCAGAAGGCGCCGAACAAGGTGGTCGCCATGCCGAAGGTCGCGTTCTGGCGGCCGGGAAGCAGCGTGCTGAGCAGGAAGACGACGACGAACGACCCCGCCATCACGGCCACCAGTTGGAACTGATCGCCCCACAGGCCGGTCGCGATGAGCGCGGCAAGCGTGACGAAGCCGCCGGCGCGCACGGGACTCACCGAGCGCGCCAGCAGGAAGAACTCGTGCAGCGCCACGGCCCCGACCACGAGCACGAAGATGGCCAATGTCTCGGGGGCTGTGAGGATGCAGAAGAGCGCGACGGCGGCCGCCGGGATCGCCACGAGGACGCGATTCGTCAGTTCGCTGCGCGGTTTGGCGGCAGCTGCGGCAGGACGCCGCCCAGACCGGCGGCGGCGGGTTGGTCGTTCAGCGGGCACCGAAACGCCTCCGTCTTGTCTCGTATTCGTCGAGCGCCTCCTTGAGGTGCTCGATCGAGAAGTCGGGCCAGAGCACGTCGGTGAAATGCAGCTCTGAGTAGGCCGTCTGCCAGAGCAGGTAGTTCGAGAGCCGGTGCTCGCCGCTGGTACGGATCACGAGGTCGGGGTCGGACATCCCGGGTGCGTAGAGCAGTGCGCGAAAGGCGTCCTCGCCTCCCCCCGCGTAGCGCTCTGCGGCATCGAGAATCTCGGCGCGCCCCCCGTAGTTGAAGGCGACGTAGAGCTTGAGGCGGTCCTGCTGGGCAGTCTCCTCGGTCGCCTCGTCCATCATCAGGCGCAGCTCGGCCGAAAGGCCCGCCCTGCGGCCGATGAAGCGCATACACACACCCTGCTCCTTGAGTTCCGGCGTCTCGCTGCGGATGAGCTCGGCAAACATCTTCATGAGGCCCTGGACCTCGGCTTCAGGGCGCGACCAGTTCTCGGTCGAGAAGGCGTAGACCGTGAGCTCCTCGAGGCCCAGTCGCACTGCGTCCTTGACCGTGCGCTTGAGTGCCTGGGCGCCCTCACGGTGCCCGTCGAGCACGGCCAGGCCGCGTTGGGCTGCCCAGCGCGCGTTTCCGTCCATGATGATGGCCACGCGGCGCGCGGGCTCGGCCGACTGTTCCATCAGACCTCGAGCAGGTCGGTCTCTTTGTTCGCGAGCTGGGTGTCGACCTCGCCGATGTGGGCGTCGGTCTTCTTCTGCAGGTCTTCCTCGCCGCGCTTCTCCTCGTCCTCTCCGACGTCGCCGGCGGTGCGCAGCTCCTTGAGCTCCTGCATGATGTCGCGGCGGATGTTGCGGATCGCGACGCGGCCCTCTTCGGCCAGCTGGCGCGCCTGCTTGACCATGTCGTTGCGCCGCTCCTCGGTCAGCTCGGGAATTTGGATGCGAATGACGTTGCCGTCGTTGTTGGGCGTGAGTCCGAGGTCGGAGTCGATCACAGCCTTTTCGATGGCCGGCAGCGCGCTCTTGTCGTAGGGCGAGATCGTCAGCAGCCGGGCTTCGGTGGCGGCGATATTGGCCATCTGGTTGATCGGTATCTGGGTTCCGTAGTAATCGACCTGAACCCGGTCGAGCAGCGCCGGAGAGGCGCGACCGGTGCGCACCGTGGACAGCTTTTCGCGCGAGGTTTCGACCGACTTCTGCATGCGGTCCTCGGCGTCGGCAAGGAGAGCTTCGATCAGCTCTGAACTCATGTGTTGACCACCGTTCCCACGCGCTCACCGTCGATGATGCGCGCGATGTTCTGTTCGTCGTTCATGTTGAAAACATAGATCGGAAGGCGGTTGTCCATGCAGAGCGACAGCGCCGTCACGTCCATCACCTTGAGCTCACGCGCGATCGCCTCGTGGTGCGTGATCTCGTCGATCAGCTTGGCTTCAGGGTTTTCGCGCGGGTCGGCGTCGAGCACACCCTCAACGCCGTTCTTGGCCATCAGGATGGCGTCGGCGTGGATCTCGAGCGCGCGCAACGCGGCGGCCGTGTCGGTGGTGAAGAACGGGTTGCCGGTACCGGCG
>JBIQMF010000189.1:0-3725 GCA_044463545.1 Solirubrobacterales bacterium | reverse complement strand
ATGTTCGCGCTGGCCGGACTTCCCATCTCGGTCGGCTTCATCGGCAAGATCCTGCTCGTGCTGGCGGCCGTGGACGGCGACCGCTCCTGGCTGGCCGTGGTGCTGGTGCTGGGCTCTGCTGTATCGCTCGTCTACTACCTGCGTGTGATCACGACGATGTGGAAGACCCCCGAAGGCGACCACGCCGCGGCCGCGGGCTCTGCTGCCGGGCCGCGCCACACGGAGCTCGCCGTGCTGGCCGTCGCCGCGGCGGGCGCCACGCTGCTCTTCGGGTTCTGGCCCGAGCCCCTGATTGACCTTGCGCGCCACGCTGCGGTGGCGTTTTTCCAGCTTGCAGCCTGAGTTTGGCCAGCGTTGGACGGATGTATGACGGGCGCAGACCCCATGCGATTCCGGGCAATCCAGCATCACCAGCGGGATTCACGCCAGCCGGCCGAGCTCACCGTCCGGCGCGCAATCAAGGTGGAGCGAGCGGCCAGACGATAAGAGCGGCGAAATGGTGGACCAAGACGTGGAGACGTCCACGCCGAGCGGTGTGGACAAGATCGGGGGCGGCGGCAGCGATGCAGAGGCGCAGAAGCTCCTGCGCCTCGAGGGTGCCGCCGACGTCAACGCAGAACTTGCCGAGATCGGCCTCTCGAACAAGTCGGGCTGGTACGCATCGATCCTGCTCTACGGGGCGGGCGGCATCGTCGTCATCCTGGCCTGGCTGCTCAAGCCCGACGTCGTGCCGTCGGGGCTGGCCGTGCTCGGCAGCTTCGCGCTGCTGCTCTCGCTGCTCTCAGCAGTCGGTGCGCGCTTCCTCACCAACGATGACTGGGCGACGCACCTGCGGCTCACACTGGGCCTGCTGATCTTCCTCATCGGCGCCTTCGTCGCCGGCGACGTGCGCGTGGCCTTCGCGATGATGCCGCTGTTCGTGCTGATCACGCCGACCTTCCTCTACGGCGCGCGCTTTGCCGTGCCCTACATCTCGATGATCACGCCCACGATGTTCATCGTCGTCATCGTGACCCCGGGCGCCGCGCCCGTGGCCCAGGCCGTGATCACGGCCGGCGCCACGCTGATGATCACGGTTTCGTTGATGGCCGCCGAGCACCGCACGCGCGCGCTCGCGCGCATCAACCGCAGGCTGGCATACACCGACGCGCTGACGGGCATCGCCAACACCCGGCGACTGCGCGAGGTGCTGGCCGAGGCGCTGCTGGCCGACAAGACCTTCGCGCTCTACGCCATCGACCTCGACAACTTCAAAGAGGTCAACGACCGCTTTGACCATCAGATGGGCGATCGCGTGCTGCGCGCCGTGGCCGAAGAGCTGCTCGGCGAAGTGGGACCCGACGAGCTCGTGGCGCGTCGCGGTGGCGACGAGTTCTCCGTGCTCGTGGTCGACGCCGACGCGGTCGAGCTCGATCGCATCGCCGAGCGACTCTCGCGGGCCATCGCCCGCGCGCGCGGCGCCACCTGTCCGCAGGTCACGCCCAGCGGCAGCGTCGCCTGGGTCACCTCGAGCCGAGACGACTCGATCTCGAGCATCCTGCAACGCGCAGACGACGCCCTGCACGAGTCGAAGCTGCAGTTCCGCGAGCGCGGCGCAGGCGCGCCCGATCCGGCCGCCGAGGACTCCGCTGCGCGGGCGGCCGAGCGCGAGGCGGCGCTGCGGTCAGTCTCGCTGGCCGTCAGTCACGCCTATGCCCGCGGCGAATCCGGCGGCATCACGCGGCGCCTGCGCGACTGGCGGAGGCGGCTCTCCGACTCGACCAGCGGGCTTGACCTCGTCTGGGTCTACCTCGCGGCCACGCTGGCGCCGATCGGCACCGCCTTCGTGCTGCTGGCGATCTTCGGTGCCATGCGCCCGCAGCCGGTGCTGGTCGGCGTGGCCAGCGGCCTCGTGCTCCTGGCGCTTGCAGCCTTTGCGATCACGGCCGGCCGCAGCTCGTTCTCAAAGAACGGAATCTTCTGGGTCCTGCTGGTCGCCATCGCGACCGTCAACTGGGCCGTTGCCGCCGCCGGCGACGCCGGCGTCGCGTTGCTCGACACCTACGTCGTGCTGGGTCTCTTCGGCTTCTACGTGTTGCGTCCGCGCAACGCGACGCTGCTGATGGTGCTGGGCGGCGGATCATTCCTCGGGTACTCGCTGGCCGGCGACTTCCCGTTCGGTGAGATCCGCTCGGCCGTCACGATCGCCGTGATGATCGTCGCCGCGGCCATCATCGTCAACGTGCGTTCGGTCACGCTCGGCTTCGTGCGCACAAACCGCGAGCTCTCGGAGGTCGACGCGCTGACCGGCCTTGCCAACCTGCGCGCGCTGCGCCTGCGCGTCGAGTCGGCGATCGAGCGCGCCAGAAACGACGGTGGACCAGGCCGGCCGACGCTGATGACGGTCGACCTCGACCGCTTCAAGCAGGTCAACGACAGCTACAACCACACGACGGGCGACCAGATGCTCGAAGCCGTGGCGCGCGCGATCTCGGAGTGTGTGCGTATCGAGGAGATGGTCGCGCGGCGCGGCGGGGACGAGTTCTTCGTGCTCTTCGAGAGCACCACCGCCGAGCACGTCGCGAGCGTCAGCCCGCGCGTACGTGCGGCCGTCGCCCACGCGCGCTCGCGCATCTGCCCCGACCTCACGCCGACGGCCAGCGTGGGCTTTGTGGCCTGGCAGCCGGGTTGGGACGCGGCGACGTTCCTGGCCGAGGCCGACGCCATCATGCACGACGAAAAGATCGAGACGCGCGTCCGCGGCTACGAAACCGCTGCAAATACGTGATTTGTCCGAACCTCCTGCGAGATTGACCGATCTCGCATGGATCCCGGAGCCCTCGACACCGACGACGCCCTGCTCGTGCGTGAGCACTTTTCGGCCGAGCAGCAGGCGCTGCTGGCTCCGCACTTCACGAACACCGATCTGCCCGTCTTCGGCATCGTCGACCTGCCCGAGACGGTCAAGGGCGCGATGTTCGCGCGCTACTCGCGCTACCAGGGCACGCTGCGCCAGATGTACCTCGACGAGTTCGCGGCCGACATGGGGCAGGGCGGGGCGGCCTACGACGGCGCCGAGGGCGAGCGCGCGCGTGCCCTCTACGAGCGCATCTTCCTCGGCTACGGCGACGACTCGGTGGCCCAGCTCGGCGGCGCCCACGTGGCCATGGAGTGGGTCTCGAACGTGCTCACGAAGGTGATCCAACGCGGACGCCTGGCCGCCTACCTCGAGCAGTCGACGCGCTACATCGCATACGACGCGCCGATGCAGGGCGTCAGCTACGGCGGCGACTCGCCGGGCTACCGCTACTTCCGCAGCGGCGAGCTCGGGTCGCAGTATGAAGCCGCCATGGACGGGCTCTTCGCGACCTATTCGGCGATCCTGCCCAAGGTCGCCGAGTGGGTGGCGTCCGCATATCCGCCGGCAGGCAACGAAGACGCGGCCGCCCACGCCCGCGCCGTCAAGGCCAAGGCCCTCGACCTCGTGCGCGGCCTGCTGCCCGCATCCTCGCTCAGCCTCATGGGCATGTTCGCCAGCGGCCAGGCCTACGAGTCGCTGCTCCTGCACCTCTTCGCCTCGCCGCTGCCCGAGGCCCACGCCTACGGCAAACTGCTGCTGGCCGAGCTGGAGAAGATCATCCCCAGCTTCGTGCAGCGCGTCGAGCGCCCCGACCGCGGCGGCCGCTGGATCGACTATCTGCAGGAGGTGAGGGGCCAGAGCGCCCGCTGGGCCGACAAGCTGGGCA
>JBIQMF010000188.1:0-3735 GCA_044463545.1 Solirubrobacterales bacterium | reverse complement strand
GTCGCTAACGACGTCTGGTACGTCGTCAACCGCAACATCAACTTCACCAACGTCTGCACCGTCGGCTGTGCCTTCTGCGGGTTCGGCCAGAGCCGCCGCTCGCCCGAGGCGCACACCGCCAGCGAGGACGACTTTCGCCAGAAGGTGGTGGAGGCCGTGGAGTTTGGCGCGACCGAACTCTGCATGCAGGGCGGAATCCACCCTGACTACACGATTGACGACTACTGCCGCTGGCTCGAGCTGGCCAAGGAGGTCGCCCCGCAGCTGCACCTGCACGCCTACTCGCCGATGGAGATCTCGCACATGGCCGAGCGCGGCGGTCTGCCGCTTGAGGAGGTCTTCGCGCGGCTGCTTGCCAGCGGCCTCGGCTCGACGCCGGGCACGGCTGCAGAGGTGCTCGACGACGGCGTGCGCCAGCGCATCTCACCGAACAAGCTGCCCGCGGCCCGCTGGGTCGAGATCATCGAAGCCGCCCACGCGGCCGGCGTGCCGACGACTTCAACCGTGATGTTCGGCCACATCGAGGAACCCTGGGAGCTGGCTCGCCACATGCTCACGGTGCGCCAACTGCAGGAGCGCTCGCTGGCCCAGCGGCCGGCGGCCATCAGTGAGTTCGTTCCGCTCTCGTTCATCCCGTACCAGACGCTGCTGGGGCGCACCCACGGCATCGCTGAGATCTCACTCGAGGAGAACCTGCGTCACACGGCGGTCTTCCGCCTTGCACTCGGCCACTCGATCAAGAACGTCCAGGCCAGCTGGGTCAAGATGGGCCTCTCGGCTGCCACCGAGGCACTCAACTGGGGCGTCAACGATCTCGGCGGCACGCTGATGGAGGAGTCGATATCGCGCTCGGCCGGCTCTCTGCACGGCTCGCGCCTCGACCCCGAAGACCTCATCGCCGCCGCCCATGCCGCCGGGCGCACGGCTTGGCAGCGCGACACGCTGTACCGCCAGCGGCTCTCGGAGCATCCGGTGGAGCCAATCGGCGCAGCTGCCGCCGTCTAGCGCCGTCAGGCGCGGGGCGCTCAGGCGCGGGGCGCTCAGTCGCGCCGCGAGGCGCGGGGTGTGCCCGGGGGCTCCGGGGGGAGCAGCGAGAGGCCGCTCGTCAGGTCGGCGCCACGCGGCAGGCGACCGGCGCGCTGGCGCTTCTGCCAGTACATCGCCTGGTCGGCCAACTCGAGTGCGCGCACCGGCGAAGGTGACGACGAGAGCTGTTGGTGGCCGGCGGAGAAGCTGACGCGTGCCTGCTCGCCCTTGAGGTAGCGCTCGAGCGTGAGGTGGGCGCGCTCGCGATAGGCGACGGCGTCGTCGTCGCTCTCGCAGCCGATCAGGATGGCCGCGAACTCGTCTCCGCCGATGCGCCCGACCACGTCGGTGCCGCGAGCAGCCTCCTGCAGTGCCTGGGCACACAGTCCCAGCACGCGGTCGCCGGCGGCGTGACCGAAGTTGTCGTTGACGGCCTTGAAGCCGTCGAGGTCGATGAGCACGAGGTAGGACTCGACCGTGCCGCGCCGGCTCAGCCGCCACTCGCGGACGAGCGCCCGCTCAAAGCCGCGACGGTTGGCGATGCCGGTGAGCGCGTCGGTGAAGGCGTCTGTGCGCAGGCGCTCAGCGTGCTCCGTGAGGTCGGCGTTGCGGCGCTTGAGCTCGACCTCTTTGCGCTCGCGGTCGATCTCGTTGGCGATCACGCGGCCCAGCACGCTGAGCAGGTCGATCTCATCGCGGTGGAAGCGCTTGGCCACGGCCGAGATCACGCAGAGGGAGCCGAAGTGGCTGCCGTCGCCGAGCTCGAGCGGGATGCCGAGGAAGCTGTCGGCGTTCTGGATCTGCTCGTCGGCCAGGATCGCCGGCGCGGGATCGATCGGTCGACCGCGCACGCCCGCCTTCGGCAGCGCCAGCGTCTGCCCCTTGTTGACGCCGAAGATGCTGGGTCCGCGCACGTCGACGATGCGCAGCAGTCCGGCCTCCTGGTCGTGGTAGGTGACGAAGACTGCGCAGTCGGGCAGCTGGCGCGCCAGGAGGTCGAGCACGGTTGCCGTGGCCTCGGAGAAGTCGTAGAAGCTGCGCGCCGAGAGGCGCTCATCGACAATCGAGCTTCGGGGCGCGCGCCCGTCTGAAATGTTCTTTTGCGACATCATGAAAAAAACGTCCCGCGCTGCTGCGCGGTCGGCGGTATGCAGACAGAAGTCCGGCGACGTGGTCCGAGCACGCCGAACGCCGAGGAGTCAGCCGACCTTCTGGTCGGCACGTCTACACAAAATATGCCAGATATTGACCTCAGCATGGGGGGATTCTTCAAATTTTCCTAATAATTGGTAACAATGTAGCGCCTCTCCTGGCGCGCGCATACCAATCCCCAGCGATTGAAGGCCACAAGCTGGGCTGTTTGCTACTTACTAGCTGGTAGGCAAGCAGGTCAGCGAAAGAGATCCTGGGAGCGCTCGCGCAGCCCGGCGGCCGCACCCGGGCCGTCGTCGCCGGTTACGAGATCACCGCGACCGCGCACGATCACGACGGCCTGCCCGCTGGACTTCGTGCGGGCAAGGTCGGCCGCGCCAGCCAGCTCGTCGCCGACTGCCTGGACGCTCGCGGCGAGCTCTCGCCCGACCATGTCGTCATCGCCGCGCAGGTCGAGCAGCGGGGCGATGCCGGCGCAACCGATGGCGACGTCGGCCTGGCCGCTGCGCCATGCGCGGCCGAAGCTGTCGGTGACGACGACGGCGAGCCTGCGACCGGTCGCGTTCTGCAGGCCGTGGCGGATCTGCCGCGCCGAGAGGTCGGGGTCGACGGGGAGCAGCAGGAGCCTTCCGGCCGGCACGTTTGAGGCGTCGATCCCGGCGTTGGCGCAGACAAAACCGTGGCGCGTCTCGACGACGATCACGCCCTCGCGCACGCGCAGCACCTCGCGCGACTCGTCGAGGATGAGCTGCACGAGCGCGGGGTCTTTGTCGCTCCTGGCCGCGAGCTCTTGGGCCTTCTCGCCGACCTTCACGTCGGCCGGATCGACGAAGCGGTTCTCTGCCTTGGAGACGACCTTCTGCGCGATCACGACGATGTCGCGGTTGCGCAGCTCGGTGCGCGCGGCGATCAGCGCCGCCAGGTCGTCGCCGGCCTTGATCTCGGGGAGGCCGTCGACGGGAAAGACCTCAAGTCTCATCGCGCGTAGCCGCCGGGCAGCTTGCTGCGGTCGAGGATCAGGCCGGCGACGGCCTGTTCGGTGTTGACTGCGTCGTGCTGGCCGGCGGCCAGACGTTCTGCCAGCTCTGCCAGATCGTCGGCCGTGTCGAGGTCGAGCGCCAGCGTGGGGACGCTGTGTTCAGCCACGCGACGCCCGGCGGCCAGGCCCAGCGCGATGTGGCGTTGCCTGCTGTCCGGACCGAAGGACGGCGCCACGGCGTCGGGCGGGCTGATCACGAGTGCGTTCGTGCCCGTACCCATGCGGTCAGGCACGACGGCGAACTCGACGCGATCCTCGCGCGTGCGCACGATCAGGTCGTCGAGCTCCTGTGCGTCGAGCAACGGACAGTCGCCCGGCAGCATCACGACCTTGTCGATCTCGTTGTCGAGCGCCCAGGCGACGCCCAGCAGGGCGGCCTCCGAGTGCCCGGCGCGGGTGTCTGCGATGACGGCGTCGGCGACCCCTTGCGAGAGCTCGGTGATCTGTGGCTCGGCGCTGATGACGACGACTGCGTCGACCTCGCGGGCGCGCCTCAACGCGGCCAGCACGTCGCGCAC
>JBIQMF010000187.1:0-3763 GCA_044463545.1 Solirubrobacterales bacterium | reverse complement strand
AGGAACGACACAAGGCCAGGCTCGAACTGGTCCAGCAGTTGCAGGCCGGAGGCTTCAACCTCACAGCGATGCAGCGCCTCGCCGAGCGCGCCGAAGAGACCGGTGACAGCATCGGTGATCTGCGCAACCTCGTGCTCACGCCGTTCGGCAACGAGACATCTGAAGTGCGAACCCTGGCCGAACTTGCCGACGAGATCGGGGAGCTCGACTCGGCGATCATCAAGCAGGCCGTCGACCTCGGCTTCGCCATTCCGCTTGGCGACGACCGCTACGAGATCCTCAGTCCGACGCTCTTGCGCGCGGGCATGAAGGCGATGCAGCTGGGGGTGGACATCAACGTGCTGTTCGAAGTCTTCAAGAAGGTCAACGACCACACGCGGGCGATCTCTGAGGTCTTCACAAAGATGGTCGACGTCGGCGTGGTGCGCCCGCAGGAGAAGGCCGGACTGCCGCCCGAGAGTTTCCCCACAGTGGTCTCGGCGATTGAGGCGCTGCGGCCGCTTGCGACCGAGACCGTGATGGCGTCCTTCGGTGTCAACATGGACCGGGCCGCCGAGGAGGCCTTCGGCAAGATCCTCCAGCGCATCGCCAAGGAAGACCTTCGCCTGAAGAAGGCAGAGGAGCGCGAGGCGCGCCAGGAGGCGCGACGCGCGCGCAGATCTTCCTGAGCCGCGCCGCAAGGTTTGCGCGGCAGCATGCCGCGAAGCAGCGCCGGCGGAGCGAGAAACAAACAAAAAAGGGGGGGAAAGTCTCCGTCTCTTGCGACGTGATGGTGTGGAACATGAAGTTCACAGCATCAAGCGTCCGGCCCTTGGGGCAGGACACGCAGCTTCGCAACGGGAGGCTGGCGCAAGTTCGATCCCCCCAGCGTCGGTTGGACGTCCCGTGCGAGACGTGGCGAGTACGGACACATCACTTCAGCGTCGGGGGGCCCCGGCGCCAGTGGTGTCTGACCAGGCGGCTTCAGGCAGATCCCGCCTGCGTCCTTCGAGTCCGCAGCTCGAGCGCTTGATCAAGGACGATCGGGACCATCATGGTCGGCACTCAACGGCTGCCTCGTCATGGGGACGCCACTGTCGGTCACGCCCGGAACACTGCCACTCTCGCGGTATTGTCGCGATTCCCTTGAGTGCGCTGCCGGGCGTGACCGGCAGTTAGATTTTCTCCACGGACCGCATCGGATGTCCTGCATGAGGTCTGTAACGACAGGAAATGCTCTCCCCCCGCCCCTCATCCGCGACGCCCTTGAAGGCGGCAGTCACCGTGCTGACCAGCATGCTCGCGCTGGCGCTCTGCTTCGCCTCATCTGCGCCTGCGGCGACGTACAGCGTCTACGCGTGCGAGGGCCCGGACGCCCAGTCTCTGCCGAATTCGGCGTGGCTGACCGCGATCGAGAATCCGACCCAGGCCCTGCAGTTCAGTTTCGGAACGACGTGCGGAGCACTCAGTGTGGCTGCGTCGACGACTGATCCGCTGAGCCACGGCGAAGGCGCCGGTTGGGTTTTTGACGCCCCGGCCGGCACTGCGATCTCCGGCTACCGCCTGGTGCGTTCCGCCTCTGCCCACTTTGCCACGCCTGGAACGCCGACGGCAAGTGCCGGTGTCCGCGAAAGCGACGGCCCGCTCCTGAGCGACCGCGACTGCAACAACGTCGCCGTTGACTGCAACGTCGCAAGCTCGGTGCTTGAACGCAGTGGCCTGGCGCTCGACAAGCTTGCATCGGCCGTCCACTGCACTGCCCTCGGTGGCTGCCCGGCCGGCACCTTCGACGCGCTCTCGGCCACACTCGTGAGTGCCCGCGTTGATCTTGAGGACCCGCACGCGCCCGTCGTCGCAGCGGTGACGGGATCGCTCCCGGGATCTGTGGCTGTCGCCGGCGTGCGCAGCATCGACGTCACGACGACCGACCTCGGTGGCGGGGTCGCTGCGGTCGAACTGCTGATCGACGGCGGTGCGCCGCGCAGCATCAGGCCGGGCGGCAACTGCAACCAGCCCTACGTGCAGCGCCAGCCGTGCCCGCCGGGAACACTGGCGCAGTTCTCGCTCAACACGGCCGAGCTCACCAACGGCGACCACACCGGCCAGGTTCGCGCCGTGGACGCCGCCGGCAACGTCTCGGCCAGCGCGAACTTCACATTCAGCGTCACGGCTGGCGGGCGCAGCGACGGCGCGGTCGCGCCCGTGAACGGCGCCCCGGCAGTCGAGCAGGCCGTCGTCAGCACGATGCGCCGCGTGATCTCGACAGCGCGCGGCCGCAGCGCAAACGTCACGGGCAGGCTGACCACCCCGGCTGGCCAACCGATCGTCGGCGCGACGCTGGAGGTCAGCTCGACCGACCTTGGTGTCTTCAACTCTGCGCCCCGCCCGCTGGGCTCGACAACGACCGGCGCCGGCGGAAGCTTCTCTTTTGCCGTGCGGCCGCGCGGTGCCCAGCGCGTCGAGGTGCTCTTCCGTCCGTCTCCCAACTCTCTGGGAACGGCGGTCACTTCAACCGTCGTGCGTGAGTCGTTGTTGCTGACGGCGAAGGTGGCGCGCAAGCGCGTCAAGCCCAAGCGCCTCATGCGCATGAGCGGACGACTGCGCGGCGCCGGCCCGGCTACGCGTGGCACACCGATCGAGATCGACGTCAAGATCGGACGCCGTTGGCGCGCGGTCGATGTCGTGACCGCCAACTCGCGCGGCAACTTCCGTTGGCACTACCGCTTCAAGCGCGTCTCGAAGCCCACGCGCTTCGTTTTCCGGGCCGGCGTGCGTCGCAACAGCGCGTGGCCCTGGCCGACGAAGTGGAGCAAGCAGGTTCGTGTGGTGGTGGCGCGATGACTCCGTTCGAGCGCGCACTCGCAGAATTTTCGAGTGGCCCGCGTCAGGCCTTGGCCGATGCGCACCTGGCTGCGATCGCCAGCGGCGGCAACTTCACCGGCACGAGCTACGAGACCGAGTGCACGCTGACGGCGCAGGATCTGCTCTGCCTTGCGGGCAATGCGGCCGTCGAGTTGGCGATGTTGGCCCAGATCTTTGATGCTGCGCCGGCCGACGAACCGCGGCGCGCGCTCAAGACAGTGGCCGCCGGAATCGCGCGGCTGACGGCGCGCTCGCTCGAGGTGCACGCGCGCGACACCGGCTATGAGCCGGGCGTGTGGATCTCATCGGCCGTCGACGAGACCGAGCTGACGATGTTGGCGGACTGCGACGAGCTTTTCGACGGGCTCATCGAAGCCAGCCCCGCGGTCTGCCTTTCGCGCCGCGCCGCGGCGGGGATCCACGCTGCGCTTGCCTGCGCTCCCGTCGACCGCATGGGCGTGCCCGGGCACATCGCAACTGCGCTGGGCGCGGCCGTCGCCATGTTCATGGTCGCCGACGATGCGCAGGGCGATGAGTAGCGACCGCCGGCCGCTCGACGCCGACCGCGTGATCGACGCCGAGTACGAGGCGTTCAAGGACGAGGTCGTCTCCACCGTGGCCGGCAAGCTGGCGAGCTCGCGCATCAACTTCTCGCAGCTTGACATGGACGGCTTCTACAACCAGGCCTGGTACGGGCTCTGGACGAAGCTGGCCGACGGACAGGAGATCGGGAACCGCAAGGGCCTGCTGGTGCAGATGACCTACCGCCGCGCGATCGACGAGTACCGCTCGTTGCACCCCGACCGTCAGGCCGACCCGGTGGTGCTGGAGACTGTCGGGCGCGAGAACCCGATCGACGAAACACTCGATCAGCAGCAGGAGTTCCGCCAGTTTGTGGAGGGAATGCGCTCGTCGCTGAGCC
>JBIQMF010000186.1:0-3775 GCA_044463545.1 Solirubrobacterales bacterium | reverse complement strand
CGATCCGGATGCTGACCGGCAGGCGGCTGATGTTGCCGATGCCGGCGGCCTCAAGCTTGGGCAGCGAGTAGAACGATCCCTCGCCGGTAGAGGTTTGAAAGCGGTCGAGAGTGTTCATGGGGTCGTTGCTCATAGCGACTTTGATCCTAGTAAGCGACCTGCGAGGCGCATCTGGGGGCCGCTACATATGCGGTGTCGGGTCCATGCGCTGATGCAGGATGCGGACCACCTCAATGTGATCTTCCTCAATGTGATCTTCGACTTCGCGGAAGAAGATGGAATGTCTTCCAATGGCATACCGGCGGTAACCGCAGCGCACGTCTTCGCATGCTCGCCCACGGTCAGGATTCGAGGCAACTCGCTCGATCGTGGTGGAAGTCTCGCCGAGGTAGATGTCGGCCTGCTGCTCACTCCATGGTGCTGCGTGGTGGATCACGTTCAACCGTCACACAGGGTCGCGACTTGCCGTCACAATGGGAGCCGATCCAATGACCGCCCCGGCCCCGACAACCACCGCCCCACGAGCTGGCTTCGCCCCGGTCATCCCGGTCGGCGACGCCCCGGTGCTCTCGCTGGTGCCACCGGCGATGCAGGGCGACCACGTCGTCCACCCCGACCCGGTGTCCGCTTCCGGCGTTGAGCAGCAGCCGCTGCCGACTTCGGCCGAGATTCCTGTGGCGCCGGTGCGTAGGCGCCGCCCCGTCACGCCGCTGATCTCGCTCCCGGCCGGCGCGCCACTCTCTGCCGCGCTCCAGGTTGCTCCGCTGCTGCCGGGCCAGCTGCCCTCAATGCTCCCGGGCGCGCCGATGATCCAGCCCCTGCCGAGCGCCTATGGGATCGCGCCGACGGCGTTCCCATTCGCCGCAGCTCCGCCGTTCGCGATGTCACCTCCGGCCTTCGGGATGATGCCGCAGGCGATGCCGGTGCAGGCGTTTGTGGCTTATGTGGTGCTGGTGCCTGCCGCGATGCCGCACCCGGCACAAACTCAAGCAGCTGGCTGGCAGCTTCCCGTTCAGCCGATCATCACCGCCTGATCGCGCAGGCTCTGGGCGACCACAGCCCTTGGACAAGCCTCGAACCCGCCAACTGCCGGCCCCGCGGGGTCGTCAGTTGGTGGATCTTGCGCTTGCGGCCGCGGGTGCGTGGGTTCAGCGTGCCGACAGAGGCGCGCTCGCGCGCGGCCAGCTCGTCACGAAGTGGCCGCGGCAGCGCGCTTGGCGGAATCCACGTAAGCCGCAGCAGCCAGCGCCGCGATCGTGGCGTCGCCGACCGCGTTTGAGATCTGCCGCGTGAACTGCGAGCGAACGTCGCCGGCGGCAAACAACCCCGGAGTGCGCGTCTCCATCTTCTGGTCGGTGATGATGTGGCCGCTCTCGTCGGTCTCGACGAGCTCTCCCTCGAAGATGTCTGAGTGCGGGGTGAAGCCGACAAACGGGAAGACGGCGTCGACCTCGACATCGGAAACGGCTCCGGTCTCGAGATTCTTGACCTTCAGACGTTCGACCTTGCCGTCCTCGCCGGCGACGATCTCTTCAACGACCGAGTTCAGGATCTTCTCCGTGCCCTCGCTCTCGTCGAAGACCTCGACCAAAGAAGGCGACGCGCGGAACTCGTCGCGCCTGTGAATAAGTGAGACCTTGGAGCCGAAGCGCGTCAGGTACGCTCCCTCCTCGAGCGCAGAGTCGCCGCCGCCGACGACGGCGATCGGCTTGTCCTTGAAGAAGGCCCCGTCGCAGACGGCGCAGTAGGAGACACCCTTGCCTGCAAGCTCCTCCTCGCCGGGCACGCCGAGCTTCCTGGCCTCGCCACCGACGGTGACGATCACCGAAAGCGCGCGATAGACGTCGCCGAGGTCGGTCTCAAGCACGAAGTGGTCGCCGTCACGCGAGATCTTCTCGACGTTGCCGTATTCGAAATCTGCGCCGAACTTCTTGGCGTGCTCCTCGAACTTGGCCGCAAGCTCGGGGCCGTTGGTGTCGGGGATGCCGGGGAAGTTGTCGACCTCGGCCGTGTTCCAGAGCTGGCCGCCGGCCATGCCGCGCTCGAGCACCACGGTCTTCACCATCGCGCGGCCGGCGTAGAGCGCAGCAGAGAGCCCCGCCGGTCCCGCGCCGACGATCGCAACCTCGTAGTCCTTGACCTCACTGCCGTTGTCTGTACTCATAGCTCTTACGCCTCAGCTTCTTCAGCCCCGCCGTCCGGGGTCACTTTACTTTTGATAGTAGCGGCCCTGCTCTCCACCTCCGCCTTCCACTCGTTGGTCAGGCCGCGCAACTTGAGGAAGGAAATGACGCCGGGGATCGTCGGCAGGAAGAAGGCGAAGATGCGGTAGCCCAGCACCGCGGCCACTGCCGTGTCGAGCGGGACGCCGAAGGCGTAGAAACCCGCCACCATGCCGCCGTCGACGGCGCCCACGCCGCCGGGGGTGGGCACGACATTGGCGATCCAGCCGAAGAGATAGCCCATCAGCAGTACGCCGAAGGTCGGCGAGTGCCCGAAGGCCTGGAAGCATGCCCACAGCGTCAAGAGGTCAAAGGTCCACCAGCCCAGCGCCCCCAAGAGGCCCGGGACGAGATCGCGCGTCAGGCGCAGGGCGATGCGGGTTCCGTTGCCGATCAGCGCTGGGATCGCCGCCAATCTGCCGGCGATCGACGCCAGCTTTCCGCGCCCCGAAGCCCAGCGCGCGGCCAGGCGCTCGATGTTGTCGGGCACCAACAGGCCGAGCAGGAAGAGAAAGATCACGACCCCGCCGATGATCGACGGGATGACCGTGACGCCGAACGGCGCGGGGCCGGGCAGAATGCCCGCGCGCAGCAGCAGACCGCCCAGCAGCAGCGCCACCATGAAGATGCCGTAGAGGATCACATAGAAGGCGACCATGTAACTGACCGATTCGCGCTTGCCCATGCCCGCCTTGCGCACGGCCCAGAAGGTCAGCGCGATACCGCCGGCCCCGGCCGCGCCGATCATCCTCGTCGCGGCGACGCCGGCCATCGAGATGTGGTAGCTGCCGCGCCAGGCGATCAGCGGTGCCTGGCGGTCGAAGACGGCGTGGAAGAACCAGATGTAACAGATGTAGGAGAGGAACTTGAGTCCGAAGGCGGCGGCCAACCAGCGGCGGTCACCCTTCTCGCGGATCTCGTGGATGCTTTCGTTGATCTCGCTCTGGATCCCCGGCAGCTGGGGCAGCACGCCATAGATCAGCACCAGCACGACGACGATGAAGGCGACGCCGAAGATCAGTCCGCGTCCGCTGAGGAACTTCGACTTGAAGCTCTCCCACGCCTGTTCAACCTGGTCGTCGCCGAGTTCGTCGAGATCTTCGTCGACGATCTCCTCCATTTCGACGAGGGGCTTGCGCGCGTGCCTGTCCGCACCTGGTGAAGGAGAATCCGACAAGGTTCGGCGATCATATAGATCGCCCCCGCCGCGACAACACCACCGGTACACCGCGCGGGACACTGCGGCGAAGGCCGGAAATCGCAACTTTCCACCGGCCCGCCAAATGCTGAGATACAATCCGCGCGCCTTGCTGATCTCGACCCCAAAAATCAAGCTCTCGGCCGCCCGCACCATTGTGCTCGCCGCCGCAATCACGATCTTCACGCTGGTGCTCCCGCAGGCCGCAAGTGCCGCACCGCTCTGGCCTGATTCGCCCGTCACGCCGACCGGCAAGATCACCTACCTGCTCTTCTTCCTCGTCTTCGGCGTCGGTGTCATTGCGCTGCTGGCCTACCTCAACGCACTGCGCGAAGGCACGCGTCACGAGGTCGAC
>JBIQMF010000185.1:0-3794 GCA_044463545.1 Solirubrobacterales bacterium | reverse complement strand
GTCTCATCGCGCCCGACGACACCACCTTTGAGTGGGTCCGGGGCCGTCGGGCCGCCCCGGCCGAGGCCGAGTGGGACGACACCGTCGCCGCATGGAAGAACCTGCGCACCGACGACGACGCAGTCTTCGACAAGGAGATCACGATCGACGTTTCGAAGATCTCGCCGCAGGTCTCGTGGGGTACGACCCCGGGCATGGTCACGCAGGTGACCAGCGAGGTCCCGAATCCCGACACCTACAGCAACGAGACGGACCGCGAGGCGGCCGTGCGGGCGCTGGAGTACATGGGACTCGAAGCCGGCACCCCGATCCAGGAGATCAAGCTCGACCGCGTCTTCATCGGCAGCTGCACGAACAGCCGTATTGGCGACCTGCGCGCGGCGGCCGAAGTGCTGAAGGGTCGCAAGATCGCCGATCACGTCAACGGCATGGTTGTGCCGGGAAGCGCCCAGGTCAAGCAGCAGGCCGAGGAAGAAGGCCTCGACCAGGTCTTCATCGACGCCGGCTTCGACTGGCGCAGCGCCGGCTGCTCGATGTGTCTGGGCATGAACCCGGACACGCTCGACCCCGGCGAGCGCTGTGCTTCGACGAGCAACCGCAACTTCGAGGGCAGACAGGGCCGCGGCGGACGCACGCACCTCGTCAGCCCGCAGATGGCAGCGGCCGCAGCCGTCGCCGGACACTTCGTGGACATCCGAGACTGGGAGCAGAACTGATGGAACCCGTACGGCAGGTAACCGGAGGCGTCACTGTGCTCGACCGCAGCGACGTCGACACCGACCAGATCATCCCCAAGCAGTTCCTCAAGCGCGTCGAGCGCACCGGCTTTGGTGAGTTCCTCTTCCACGACTGGAGGCAGGAGCCGGGGTTCGAGCTGCCCGTCAACCCGATCCTGGCGACCGGGCGCAACTTCGGCTGCGGCTCCTCGCGCGAGCACGCGCCGTGGGCACTCAACGACTACGGCTTTGCCGCCATCATCGCCCCGAGCTTCGCCGACATCTTCTACAACAACTGCTCGAAGAACGGCATGGTGCTCGTGACCCTGCCCGAAGAGCAGGTGCACGCGATCGGTGCCGCCGGCGAGGCGGAGATCGACCTTGAGGCACAGGTCGTGCGCGCCGGCGGTCAGGAGTACCCGTTCGAGATCGACAGCGGGATCCGCCACAACCTCATGCACGGCCTCGACGACATCTCGATCACGTTGCAGGAAGAGTCTGCGATCGACGAGTACGAGGCGACGCGCGAGCGCAAGGGCCCGGTGACGACCGCACTATGAGCCGTATCGTCACACTCCCGGGCGACGGCATCGGCCCGGAGATCATGGATGCCGCAAAGGAGCTGCTGGGCGTGCTCGGTGGCGTCGAGTGGGAAGACCACGACATGGGCGGGGTCGCCATCGACAACCACGGCAACCCGCTCCCCGACAGCACGCTCGAAGCGGCCAAGGCGTCCGACGCCGTGCTGCTCTCGGCGATCGGCGGTCCGAAGTGGGACTCCACCAATCCCGACGACCCGCGTCCCGAGCAGGGTCTGCTCGGGATCCGTAAGGGCTTGAACCTCTATGCAAACTTGCGACCGGTGAAGCCGATTCCGGCGCTCTACGGGGCCAGCCCGCTGCGCGAAGAGCGCATCGCCGGCACGGACCTGCTGGTCATGCGCGAGCTCACCGGGGGTATCTACTTCGGCGACAAGTCGCGCGAGGACGGTGTCGCCACCGACATCTGCGCCTACTCGGTAGAAGAGATCGAGCGCATCGCGCGCATCGCGTTCGAGTCTGCGCGCACGAAGGTGACGAGCGTCGACAAGGCCAACGTGCTCGAGACCAGCCGGCTCTGGCGCGAGGTCGTCGTGCGCGTGCACGACGAGGAGTACCCCAGCGTCCCGCTCGAGCACCTGCTCGTCGACAACGCCGCGATGCAGTTGATCAACGCGCCGTCAGAGTTCGACGTGATCCTGACCGAGAATCTCTTCGGCGACATCCTCTCCGACGAGGCCGCCATGATCACGGGCTCGATCGGCATGCTCCCCAGCGCGTCGCTCTCGGGCGACGGCCCCGGCATGTTCGAGCCCGTTCACGGCTCCGCGCCCGACATCGCCGGCACCGGCAAGGCCAACCCGATGGCGATGTTCCTCTCGACCGCGATGATGCTGCGGCACGGCCTCGACCGCGAAGACGATGCCGCGCGGGTAGAATCGGCGATCGACGCCGTGTTGGACTCGGGGCTGCGCACCGCAGACCTCGGGGGAGATGCCGACACAGCATCCGTTACCCGCGCCGTGATCGCGGCGCTCTGAAGGAGAGGAGCCGGCAGTGGAGCCAACTGAGTACATCTGGCAGAACGGAGAGTTCGTGGCGTGGGACGACGCCAAGGTCCACGTACTCACGCACGGCCTGCACTACGGCACCGGCGTCTTCGAGGGGGTGCGTTGCTACGACACGCCCAAGGGCCCGGCCATCTTCCGCGGCCTTGAGCACATGCAGCGCCTCGTGCGCTCGGCGAAGGCCTACTACATGGATCTTGCCTACTCAGCCGAGGAACTGCTCGAGCTGACGAAGCAGGTCGTGGTCAAGAACGGGCTGACCGACTGCTACATCCGGCCGCTGGCCTTCCGCGGCTACGGCGAGATGGGGCTCTTCCCGCTCAACGCGCCCATCGAGTACTCGATCTCTGCATGGGAGTGGGCCTCTTACCTCGGCGACGAGGGCAAGAAGAACGGCATCCGTGCCGCCGTCTCATCCTGGGCGCGCATGTCGGGCCGTAGCTTCATCCCGCAGGCCAAGGCCTCAGGCCAGTACCTCAACTCGATCCTGGCCAAGCTCGAGGCGCACCACGCCGGCTATCAGGAGGCGATTCTGCTGGATGAACGCGGATTCGTCTGCGAGGGGACTGGCGAGAACATCTTCGTCGTGCGCGGGGGAGAGATCGTCACCCCGGGCCTCGGATCGTCGATTCTCGAGGGCATCAACCGCAACGCCGTGATCGAGATTGCGGGGGACCTCGGGTTCAACGTCACAGAACGCGACGTCACGCGCACCGAGCTGGTGATGGCCGACGAGGTCTTCATGACCGGCACGGCCGCCGAGCTCGTGCCCGTGCGCGAGATCGACGACCACACGATCGGCCAGCCCGGCCCGATCACGCGGCAGTTGCAGGAGAAGTTCGAGGCCGCGCTGCACGGCAAGGCGCCGGAGTACGAGCGTTGGCTCGACTTCGTTGCCGCCGGCAATCCCGCCGCGCAGGTATAAACTTCGCGGCATCGTGAATTTCCGCAGCTTCATCCGACGAATTACCAACGCCTGATCGCGTCAGGGGTCGCACAAGCGCGCGACCAGCGACAGGAGTTTCGTAGCCGTCCGATGAAGAATCTGCACCAGAGGAATTTCACATGACAAGTTTTCTGCCCGCCGCCGAGTTGTACGACACCACCCTGCGTGATGGCATGCAGGGCCCCGGGATGTCGCTGTCCGTCGATGAGAAGCTGCGCGTGGCCCACGCGCTCGACTCGCTGGGCTTCCACTTCATTGAGGCCGGCTTTCCCAGCTCGAATCCCAAAGAGATCGAGTTTTTCGACGCCCTCAAGGGCGAGACCTTCGAGAACGCCGCGATCGCGGCCTTCGGGATGACGCGCCGCAAGGGTGTCGCCGCCGAGGACGATGAGGCGCTGGGCGTGCTGGTCGAGTCCTTCGCCCCGGTCTCGACGATCGTCGGCAAGACATGGGCGCTGCACCTTGAGAAGGTCACGAAGGTCAGCCGCGAGGAGAATCTCGCGATGATCGTGGAGTCGGTCAGCTT
>JBIQMF010000184.1:0-3820 GCA_044463545.1 Solirubrobacterales bacterium | reverse complement strand
ACGGTGCCGAATTCGGGCGACGCCGACGACCTCAAGGTCAGCGCAGGCTCGGCCAAGGCGTTCACGCCGCAGCCCAGCTACAGCCTGACCACGACGCAGTCGGGTGCACACCCGGACTTCACCACGACGATCGTGCGTGACGACGGCCAGAAGGACATCCGCAACGTGCGCATGAGCCTGGCGGCCGGATTCCTCGGATCTGCCGCAGCGGTGCCGCTGTGTCCGCTGGCCCAGGCCGAGGCCGGCACCTGCTCGGCGCAGAGCGAGGTCGGAACCGTCGACGTGCAGATCGGCCAGTACGGCCAGTACCTCTCGCGTCCGGGCAAGGTCTACATGACTGAGGGCGTCACCGTCAACGGTCTCAAGGACATCGCCGGTGTTTCGATCAAGGTTCGCGCCCAGGCCGGTGACTACGACCTCGGTGACTACATCGCCCAGGGCCGCGTCACGATCCGCCCGACCGACCACGGAATCGACGTCGACTTCCAGGACGTGCCGCGCATGTTCAAGGGTGTCCCGACGCACCTCCACGAGATGATCGTGAAGATGCGCGGAACCGCCAATGGCAACCCGATGCTGTTCAACAGCTCGAGCTGCTCGCCGCTGCAGATCGCTGCCACGCTCGTCTCCTGGGGCGACGGCGCCGAGCAGGCCACGCACCCGTGGTCGGCGCCTTACCAGGCGACTGGTTGTGGATCGCGCAGCTTCTCGCCGGCCATGAGCTTCACGGCCAACGGCGGCGGCATCGGCTCACCGCCGGCTTGGACGATCAAGCTGGGCACCAACTTCGGTGACTCGACGATGCTGGGTACGCAGGTCGTGCTGCCGTCGGCAGTGACGATCAACGTCGCCGGTATCAACCAGGCCTGCCCGGTTGACGTCGCCGCCGTCGCCGCCAACTGCCCGGCCGCCTCGGTCGTCGGATCGGTCTCGATCTCGACGCCGCTGCTGCCGACCCCGGTGACCGGCACCGTCTACATGGCCAAGAGCCTCGACGGCCAGTCGCTGCCCGACATGCTGATTGACATCCCGGCGCCGATCAACATGCAGATCCGCGGCGCCAACCGCTTCGTCAACATCAACCAGGTGCAGAGCACGTTCAGCAACCTGCCGGACATGATCTTCACCGAGATGACGATGAACATCGGTGGCGGACCGACCGGTCTGATCATGCTGCGCGCCGACAACGGTGTCTGCGGTCCAGCTCAGACGAGCTTCAGCAGCCACGCCGGCCAGCAGGTCAGCCAGGCCTCGCCGATCCACGGCATCGAGACCTACTGCCGCAGCATCAACACGCAGTGCCTCGAGCCGAAGGTGAAGATCTCGACCAAGGGCATCAAGCGCAACAAGAACAAGAAGATCTCGACGAAGCTGTCGCTCTCGACGGGCACCGGCTGCAGCGACATCAAGTCGGTGCGCGTGACCTACCCGAAGGGTTCGAAGTTCAACAGCAAGCTGCTCAAGTACAACAAGAAGAAGAAGAAGTCGAAGGCCAACAACCCGAAGAACCTGAACAACCTGACGGGCAAGATCGGCAAGAAGAAGATCAAGGCCGACGCCTTCAAGGTCTCGAAGAACCGTATGCAGTTCCGTACGAACTTCCCGAAGGGCACGTACAGCTTCTCGATGGCCTCCAAGAACAGCGCCCTGGTGATGCCGTACAAGACCTTCTGTGGTCACATCACCAAGAAGTCGCACAAGAAGAAGTACAAGTCGGCGCTGAAGAAGTGCAAGGCCAAGACGATCACGATCGTGTTCGACGTGACCAACCAGGACGGCACTTCCTTCCGTTACAACTACAAGATCAAGGCAGGCAGCAAGGTCTTCAAGTAGGCTGCCGGCCAGCCACTGCGCGCCGCTCCTTGGGCGAGCGGGCCAGGAAGCGAATCTGACAGTGGGGCCTCGTCACTTCGACGGGGCCCTCGCTGTTTCTCGTGCTGTTGCTCGGGGCCGCGCTCAGCCCTTGGCGTGCTCGGCGTTCCAGCGCTCGGCCGACTCGCGCAGGCCCTCACCCCACGTGGGGTCGATGGCCGCGCGGGCGTGCCAGAGGAAGCGTCGCGGCTCGTGTCGCCGCACGAGCAGCGCGGCCGCGGCGCGCTGCAGGTAGGTGAAGGAAACGAGCAGCCGTACGAGCGCGGCAGCGGCGCGTGAGTGGTGCTTCTTCATGTAGCGGTCGCGGCCGCGATGAAACTCGACGATGCGGCGCCGGGCCGAGTCGCCGTGCGAGAGCCCTTCGCGGTGAAAGACGCGTGCTGCCGGCACGTAGAGGGTGTGGCCGCCGGCCTCGGCGAGCCGCTTGCAGAGGTCGACCTCGTCGCCGTAGACGAAGAAGTCTTCGTCGAGGTTGCCGACGGCGTTGGCGGCCTGTGTGCGCAGCAGCAAGGCCGCCGACTGGGCCCAGTCGACGCGGCGCGTCCGGCTGCCGCCGCTCTGGACGGTGAACACCCTGTGCAGCCACAGCGCGCCGGCCAGCGCCGTGGCGACGCCGGTGAAGCGCCACGCGCAGGGCTGGGGGGTTCCCGAGGCGTCGAGCAGTTGTGCCCCCGCGGCAGCCGCCACCGGATCTGCGCGCAGCGCCGCAAGCAGCGCTTCCACCGCACCTTCGGTGATCTCGGAGTCTTCGTTGAGCAGCAGCGCAAACTCGCCGCGCGCCTCGCGCAGGAGGCGCGAGTCGTTTGCCGCCTTGCCCGTCCGCCGGTCGAGCGCGATGAGGCGCAGGTTCTGGCGCCCGTCCGCAAGTTGCGGCGAGCCGTCGTCTGAGGCGTTGTCGAGCAGCAGCGTCTCGTAGCTGACGCCGGCGGGTGTGTGGCGCTCGATGGCGTCGAGACAGGCAGCCAGAAGTTCGCCGCCGTTGGTGTTGACGATGCAGTAGGAGAGGACTGGATCTGCTTGCCTGCTCACAGGGGCGAGCGTACCCGCCAAGCAGGCCGCGATAATGCTTTCTCATGCGCGTCCGAGTTGTCGATCCGCCGGCCTACACGCCGCCCTATGACCATGCCCTCTGCAGCGCCCTGGCGCAGGCCGGAGCTGTTGTTGAGCTGGCGACCAGTGAGTTTCGCCACGGCCCGCGGCCCTCGCCGGACGGCTACGAACTGCGCGACCACTTCTACCGGCACGGTGGCTCGATGCCGGCCAAGCTCATCCAGCATCCCTTCGACATGCTGCGACTGCGTCGACTGCCCGCCGTGGACGTCACGCACTTCCAGTGGCTGCCGATCCAGGCCGTCGACCGCCACCTCCTGCCGCCGGGCCCCAAGTTGCTGACGGCGCACGACGTGATCCCGCGCGAGCCGCGTCCGGGGCAGCTCGGCGCGCTCGGTCGCACCTACAACGCCGTCGACGCCGTCGTCGTGCACAGCGAGCACGGGCGCGGCGTGCTCGAGGCTGCCCTGGGCGTTGAGCCTGCGCGCATCCACGTGATTCCGCACGGCGTCTTCGAGCACCTCACGGCGGTACCGGGCGCCCGCCCGCTGCCGCCCGAGTTCGCCGCCGTGCAGCGCCCGGTGGTGCTGCAGTTCGGGCTCATGCGCCCCTACAAGGGGATCGACCTGATGCTCGAGGCCTTTGCCGCGGCAGACCCCGAGGCCGAACTCTGGCTCGTCGGCGCGGCGCGCATGGACACGACGCCGCTGAAGGCGCTGGCGCGCGACCTCGGGATCGCGGACCGCGTGCGCTGGCTCGAGCGCTTCGTCGGCGACGACGAGCTCGGTGCCTTCTTCGAGCGGGCAGACCTCGTCGTCCTGCCCTACAGGCAGATCGACCAGTCTGGCGTGCTCTTCACGGCGCTGGCCTTCGGCAAGCCGCTGCTGCTGACGCGCGT
>JBIQMF010000183.1:0-3829 GCA_044463545.1 Solirubrobacterales bacterium | reverse complement strand
GGGCGTCAGGACAGCGGGAGCTCGTCCGACTCGTTGCGCGAGTCGGTGATCCATGCGACGGTCGTGATGGCGACCACGACGACGGCGGCGTAGAGCAGCGGCCGGAAGCCGAAGAGGCCGATCACGGCGCAGGCCAGTGCGGCGGCCAGGACGATCGGCTTGATCGAGGGCTTCGTCAGCCAGATCGACTCAACTTCGACGTTCTGGCCGGTGGACTGTGCCTGGGCTTCGGTGCTCATGGTGATGGAGTTCAGCCGACCCAGACCCATGCGACCAGGAACGCTCCCGTGAACGAGAGTGCCGCAAGGCCGCCGGCGAGGATGGCGGAGCGAAGGTTGCGCTGTAGAAGTGTGCGGTTCATGCGGGGGAGATTTCTAGCAGATCGGGCAGCGGCGCTAGGAGAGGACCTTGATGTCCACGACCATCATCACGAACAGCAGCGCCAGGTAGGTCAGCGAGAAGAGGTAGGTGCGCAGCGCCACCGGGCGCTCGTTGTCGCGGGTGAGCTGGAAGGCGCGGAAGACGAAGAGGCCTCCGAGCAGCAGGGCGCCCAGTGCATAGATCCAGCTGAATGCGCCCGTGGCGACGGGGATCAGCGTCGTGATCACCATCAGCACGGAGTAGACGAGGATGTGTGTCGTCGTCGACTTGACGCCGCGCACGACTGGCAGCATCGGCACCGAGCTCGCGGCGTAGTCGTCGCGGATCAGCACGGAGAGGGCCCAGAAGTGGGGCGGGGTCCACATGAAGACGATGAGGAAGAGCAACCAGGCTGTCAGCGAGAGCTCGCCGGTGACGGCGGCCCAGCCGACGAGCGGCGGAATCGCACCTGCGGCGCCGCCGATCACGATGTTCTGCGGTGTGCGGCGCTTCAGCCACAGCGTGTAGACGAAGACGTAGCCCAGCAGGCCGCAGGTGGCCAGCACGGCCGCCAGCACGTTGACGGCCAACACGAAGACGACCACCGAGGCCAGGCCCAGGAAAATGCCCCAGGACAGCGCTGCGCGCGGCGAGACGCGTCCTGAGGGGATCGGACGCGTGGCCGTGCGTTCCATCTGCAGGTCGATGTCGCGGTCGATGTAGTGGTTGATGGCGCCGGCGCTGCCCGTCGAGAGCGCGCCGCCGAGGCAGGTGACGAGCACGAGCTCGATCGAGGGGCTCCCGGCCACATACATCGTCATGATCGTCGTCCACAGCAGCAGCGTCTGGACGCGTGGCTTGGTCAGCTCGAAGTAGTCGGAGAGGATCTGACGGAGGCCGCTCTGCGCGCCGGCATCGGGCGCTGAAACTGTCGAGACGGGGTTGGTCGGGGTAGCGGCTTCCACTGGGGTCATCCGTGTCAGTTCAGACCTGCAGTCTGCTGCCCACGGAAGCAGCGGACTACATGTAGCCTAGCCAGCCGTCGCCGAGAGCCGGAAGCTCAGTGCTTTGACTCGCGCAGCGAGGGGCGCCCGGCCGTGGGCGACTGGGCCACGGAACCGGCCAGCTTGCCGGTGTCGCCGACGATCGTCTCGCGCAGATCTGCCATCGGAGCTTCGCTGGCGATCGGGGGGACGGAATCGAAGTTGTTGATCGGAGGAGGCGAGGGTGCAAACCACTCGAGCGTGCCTGCACGCCACGGGTCGTTTCCGGCCTTTCCGCCCTTGGTGGTGGACTGCATGAGGTCGAGCAGCAGGCCGATCACACCGAAGATGATGATCACACTGCCCAGCAGCACGGCAAGGTTGCGCAGCTGGTAGCCCTCGAAGTAGGTCGACGCCTCGCGCGGGAAGCCGTCCACGCCCAGCGAGAAGAGCGCCAGGAACTGGATGAACGTACCGATCACGATGAGCCGCAGGGCCAGACGCATCTTGGGCTCGGAGAAGTTGCGGCCGGTGATCTTGGGGTACCAGTAGAGCAGCGCGGCGAAGCCACCGAGGCCGCCGCCGAGCCAGACTGCGTTGAGCCACTCGAGGTAGCCGGCCTGGCTGCCGCGGATCCACTGCGAGAGCCCGGGGAGGGCCGAGGCCAGGTGGAAGACGAGGAAGACCACGAAGAAGCCGGCGAAGGCCAGCGCGAAGCCGCTGGGCGCACTGGCGCGGAAGTCGCCGTTCTTGATCGTCGAGCTCCAGCCGTGCATGATCACCACTGCGGGGATCACCAGCGCGAGGCCCACGACCATGAACACGAGGTTCCAGATCGGGTCGACCGGGGCGCCGAAGAGCACGACACCGAAGCTCGCGACGCCCAGTGCGGCGAACCAGCCGATCGCCTTCTTGACTGCGACGAGGTTGGCCAGCGTGCGGCCGGCGGCCGTCGCGAAGATCTCACTGACGGCGCCGATCGAGACGATCAGGACCAGCAGCGGGGCGCTGTGTGACCAGAACTGGAAGAGCGTCTTCCAGAGCAGCGGGCTGCCGCCGTCGACGGGGTTGAAGATGCCGTAGTGCGCGTACTGACGCTCGATCAGGGCCATGATGCAGACGGCGGCTCCGACCGGGGCGGTGGCGATCACGGCCCAGGCGTAGACCCGCGCCGAGTGTGCGAAGACCGGTGCGCGCTCGGTGCTCATGCCCTTGGCGCGCATGTTGCTGAAGGTCACAGCGAGGTCGATTGCGTTGAAGGTCAGGCCACCGGTGACGAGGATCACGATTGCCAGCCAGTAGTCGGCACCGGCGCCGGGCGAGAAGAAGGGCTCGAACATCGGTGCAGAGGTCTGCACCGTGCCCTGCCAGGTGTTGATGAAGGTGCTGTGGTAGAGCAGTGCGGCGGCCAGGACCATCATCCACAGACCGAGCGCAGAAAGGCGCGGGAACGCGGTGCTGCGGGCGCCGATCTGCAGCGGCAGCACGTAGGTGGCGATGCCGGCCACGAGCGGCAGCGCAAAGAGGTAGAGCAGCCCGGTGTCGGCCATCGTGTGCAGGCTGTAGAAGCGCTCGGGGTCGAGGAAGTTGTTGTTGCTGGTGCCCAGCTGAATCTGGCAGAGCAGCTCGACGAACCCGGCGATCACGAGGTTGACGAGCGCGAAGCCGATCATCGTGCTGCCGATGACCTTGTGGTCGGCGCTGCGCGCGCGGTCGATCCAACGCGGACGCGTCGGGTCGACGGGCTCGCGGACGGCGACTTCGGTCACCTTGCTCGGCTCAGTTGCGCTGCTCACTGCTGGGTCCCTTCCTTGGCCGGGGCATCGGCGCTGTCGCCCTCGCCCTTGCCAGCTTCGAGTTCAGTGTCGGCACCGCTGACGTCGCCGCTGCCGAGGGCATCCATCGCGGCCCCGACCTCAAGCTGGTTTTTCATCACCAGTGCGTGGAAGACTGCCGGTTCGACGACCCGGACGCGCGTCGTCATGTTGGCGTAGTTGGTGCCGTTCACGACTGTGCCTGCGCCCTTGAAGACGCCGACCTCGTCGGCACGCAGCCAGACCTTGTTCTCGTAGCCGGGGACGGCCGAGATCGATCCGCCGAGGGCGGGAACCCACCACGCGGCTTCGGCGTCGGAAGAGGTGAAGTCGAGCATCACGGTGACACCGCGCGGGAGCAGCAGGTCGCCGTATGCGTAGTTGCGCCATGTGGCGTTACCAACCTTGGTGTACTCATAGCGCCAGAGGAACTGCTGGGCATTCACGCGGATGGTGTAAACCGGTCCCGCCGGCGCCTTCACGACGTGCGCCACGCGCAGTCCGGGCTCGCGGATCACGGTGGCCTTGAAGAAGCTCTCGTCGGCGCGCGCGTCGGCTGCCGAGCGCTCGGCCTTGATCGTCTTGCCGAAGCCGTAGCCGCCGGCGATCAGTAGGACGGCGAAGATGGCCACGCCGAGGTAGACGACCTCGCGCGGGTTCTTGTCGGTCGGC
>JBIQMF010000182.1:0-3866 GCA_044463545.1 Solirubrobacterales bacterium | reverse complement strand
CGCCGTGGTCGGCCCGCAGAAATCGCTGGGCGGGGCCGCCGGGGTCTCGGCGCTGGTGCTGTTTGTCATCCGCGTCGACCTCAACCCGATGTCGGCAGCACTCGGGATCTTCGTGGTGGCCATCGCCGGTGAGTTCACCCTGCTCATCCACATGCAGTATCTGCGCCAGCGCGCCGCAGACTCGGCGGCCTCGGTCGCCGACTCCTTCCGCGCTGCCTACCGCATCGTCGGGCCGGCCGTGTTCGCCTCGGGCATGACCGCCGTCGCCGGCTTCGCCGCGCTGGCGGTGAGCGACATCGGCATGCTGCGCGGCTTTGCGGTTGTCGCCGTCGTCGACCTCAGCGTGGCGCTCGTCAGCACCGTGCTGCTGCTCCCTGCTGTCACGGCCTGGCTCGAAGCCCGCAGGTGAGCATGTTCTGGCGCGTACTCATCGGAGTGCTCACGATTGCGGCGATCGTCTCTCTGGTTTCGCTGTGGGGCGGCTCGGGGCCTGTCGGCTCTGAGAACCTGGTGGACCGCGCCCTGCCGCCGTTTGCGGCGCCGCTCGCCGCCGGGGCGGGCGAGGGTGATGCACACGTCTACACCCGCGAGCAGGCGCGTGCCCTCGACAGCGTCGCCGCCTGCGACGTGCGCATGAGTGGCGTCTTCAATTCCTGCCGTGACCTGCGTGGCAGCGCGATTCTGAACTTCTGGAGCACGACGAAGCCGGCCTGCATGAAACAGGTCGACGTGCTCGACGAGTTTGCCAGCAGGCACGAGGACGTGACCGTGGCCGCGGTGGCCTTCGATCAGCCCGAGCGTACGGTGCGTTCGGCGACATCCGGGCGCGGCTGGAAGCTCGACGTGCCGATCGACCGCGATGGTGCCGTGGCCGCGCTCTACGCGGTGGCCGGCTGCCCGACGACATTCTTCATCGTGGACGGCACGATCTCCGCCGTCAAGCTCGGCACGCTCGACGCGCAGCTGATCGGGCAGCAGCTCAAGCAAGGCGAGAGGGCAGGGGGGCGTCAGGATGGGTAGGCGCGCAAGGCAGCGCGACGGCGCGCGCCAGCGGCCAGCTGAGCGGCCGCCTGAGGCAGAGGGGGCACGCGGTCGCGCGCAAGCCAGGAAGCAGGCACTGCGGCGCAGCGCCAGCGCCGCGGGCTCGGCGGCCGAGCAGCGCATCCGCCAGCGACCGGCGGCTCCGTGGGATCCCTTCCCGCTGACCGAGCTTGCGATCTTCGTCGGCATCGTCCTGATGGTGATCGGGGTGCTGCTCGCGAGTACGACCGGGAGGGCGCTGGCCGGTTCTGGCGCGGCGCTGGCCTGCCTCGGCGGGCTTGAGACCGCGTTGCGTGAGCACCGCGCCGGCTATCGCGCGCACTCAGGAATCCTCGCCGGGGCGGCTACTCTGGCGACGCTGATCCTGACCGGCGGTCTGTTTTCGCTACCGCCGGTCGTAAGCGCGGCGGCGGCCATCGGCGTCTTCGCTGTGCTCTTCCCGGTGCTGCGGCGCGGATTCATCCGAAAGTCCGGTGGCAGCGGCGTACTCTAAGCGGGTGCGCCGGCGCGGGGGATCGGCCTCTTGTAGAAGATTCTGAGAAACTCAACGAGAAATTCCAGGGGATATTGAGTAGAGATGGCCAGCCAGAACGTGGTTCAACACAACGGACCGGGCGAGATCAAGTCAAAGAAAATGAAGGTGAACGCCTTCTGGATGTTCGTGATCGGCGTGACGATGTGGATCGGCGTGCCGGTGCTGTGGCTCTTCATCGGATCGCAGATCAAGGCGTCCTCGGACTCGCTGGGTCTGGCGCTGGCCGTGATGATCGTCGGCGCACTGGTGATGATCGTGGTTCTGATCCGGCTGCTGGGCAGCCTCAACCGCAGCTGGCACGAGGAGTACGAGCGCCTCAACGAACGCCGACCGCAGCGCACGCCGCTCGAGCCGGTGTTGGTGATCAGCGTGATGATCGCGCTGGCCGTCTTCGGCGTCTACTTCTTCTTCTTCGCCGGTCCCAGCTCGAACTTCGCGCCACAGGTCTAGCGCCAGAGGTCTGGCGCCACGGGTCTGGCGCCAGGTCTCTTCGCAGGTCTGCGCGTCGCGGCCGCAGGTTCCTTCGCAGGGTTGAACGTCGCGGCGTCAGATCCGGGCTGCCGCGTACCCGGCGGCGCCCGGCCTGCTCCTGGACGCTATTCGACCACGACGCCGGGGCCGTCGGTGGCGATCTCGACGATGTTGCTGTCGGGGTCGCGGAAGTAGATCGAGCTGTAGTAGGTACGGCTGATCGGCTCGGTGGCCTGGACGCCGTGGGCCGTAAGGTGCCTGTGCCAGGCCGTCAGCTCTTCGAGCGAGCCGGCGCGCAGCGCGAAGTGGTGGACGACGCCGACGCCGATGGCTCCCTGCTCCATGTGCGGGTATTCCATGAAGCTGATGATCGTTCCCGGGCTGGCCTCGGGGTCGCCGAAGTAGAAGTGACGCGCCGTCGGATCGTCCTCGTTGACCGAGCGCTTGACCAGCGAGAGGCCCAGCAGGTCGCGGTAGAAGCTCACAGTGCGCTCCATGTCGGCGCAGATGGCCGTGATGTGATGAATGCCGCGCAGCTTCAACTGCTCTGCGGCGGCGGGTGTCTGCTGGTCGTCCAAGATGCGCAGAGCCTAACCGGACGGCCGGGGGGCTGGCCGTCCGGCGCTCTTGCACATGGAGTCAGGCAGCGGCGCGGTAGACGACGCTGGCGGCGAGATCAGGAGCCGGACGACCAGCGGTCAGGATGGCGGCCATCGCCGAGCGCTGGCGGGCAGTCAGCGACTTGACGGTCTTCGTCTCGTTGAGACCGATCGAGTCCATGAATTTGGTGCAGCGGGTGCTGCCCCAGCGCTTCTGGCTGGTCAGCAGGTCGACGATCTCCATCCCGGCGACTTCCTCGCTGGGCTCGAGCAGGATGTCGGCGACGAGGACGTCACCACGCGCGATCCGACGCTTGAGTTCGGCCCGCGCGAGGCGGATGCGGTTGGCCTGCTCAAGCGCGCGCATGTTCTGGCGCGGGGCGGTTGCTTCCTTGCTTGCTTGGCCTGGGGCTGAATTCTTCACTTCGTTCGTACCTCCCGTGTACGAGGGATTGGACAGGTCACACACTTCACAGCAGTGCTGAAAACGGCACGGAAATGCCACCATCGTTTGAGGCCGCACGGGACCGTCCGGCTCCCCACCGGCTTTGATCCGAGCTACTTCATGGATGGTCTCTGTGGCAGATCAGAGAGACCGTGTCAGCGAGAAGCACCATATGACGGAATGTTTCAAAATTGTGAAGTGGGCGTTTAAAAATCCCGCTCAGAGCGAAGATTTTGTTCGGCCAGAAGCTTGTGAAATTCTGGACAAAGCTTTTCCGTCCGACGGGGTGACTTTCAGCACAATTGATTAAGCATCCTCAACATTGGCCAACTGGCCAACCTGGGTGAGGGCCCCAGCAACAACCCCAAACCCCCATCCAGTCCCTTTGCATGCCTCCGGCATGCAAGAGGTTTCAATGGACAAACGCCGCTTGTTCAAGCGGTTTTCCTTGCATGCCAGAGGCATGCAAACGACCGACGCAGCAGATGCCACGCCGGCTGAGGGGTGGGGCGTGCATTGCATGCCTCCGGCATGCAATGAAAGTGGCTTGTTCAACCGGTTTGGTTTGAGGGAGAGGGCTTGCATGCCGGAGGCATGCAAGGACGGCTGAGGGCGCGACTGGTCTTGTGGGTGTGGGGCTGAGTGGTGCGCTCAGGTTGCTGCGCCGGTGCGGGTCATCGCCGGGTGCTTTTCGGCCACGGCGATGATGCGTTCGACGGCCTGGTCGAGGTGCTGACGCTCGTGGGTGGCCATCACGCTCGTGCGCAGCAACGCG
>JBIQMF010000181.1:0-3877 GCA_044463545.1 Solirubrobacterales bacterium | reverse complement strand
CGCGACGCCAAGTTGACGCAGATCTACGAAGGCACCAACCAACTCAACCGCCTGGAGGCCTATGAGGCACTCGTCGCAGAGCACTCGATGGAGCTGCTCGAGCGCGCCAGCGCCGCATAGCGACTCTGCCCTGTAAACCCCGACGGCACCGCTCGATCCACCCCAAGAAAGGCCACGAAAATGCACGCATCAGGATTCTTCGAGGGCATCCGCCAGACCAAGCTCGCGATCGGAGAGCACGTCTTCATGGTGCCCGCCCTCTACCGCGACGGCGAGCAGATCACCGGCATCTTTGCCGCCAAACTGGGCAAGCTCCGCCGCCTCATGCCCGACCCACGCTTCAGCCCCGCGCGGCTGGCGCCCGGAGTCGGCGCCGTGACGGTGACCTGCTTCGAGTACCGCGACAGCGACATCGGCCCCTACAACGAACTGGCCATCGGCATCCCACTCAACGAGCCGTACTTTCGCAGCAACCTGCCGGGCCGGGCGATGCTGAGCGCACTCCGACGCGGACAGTTCGACACCTGGGTCCACCACCTGCCCGTGACGACCGAGATCGCGCGCCTCGGCGGGGTCGAGTACTACAACTACCCCAAGTTCGACGCCGCCATCGACTTCGAGCAGACCGACCGACGTAGAAGCTGCCGACTGGCCGAGGGCGCCGAGCACATCCTCACACTCGACTGCAGGCGTATCAGCGGCAAGGGCAGCGAAGACCTGCAGATCTTCAGCCACCTCTGGCAGAACCGCGAACCACAGGGTTCTGAGTTCAAGATCCGGGCGCAGCAGATGGGTCGCTCGATCGCACCGGGGGCGGCGCGCCTGACGCTGGGGACTCGCCACCCGATTGCCACCGAGCTTGCGGACCTGCTGCTCTCGCGTCGCTCGATCGCCGCAGCCTACGCGCCAAAGATCGAGGGCATCCTCTACGGCCCCCACCACCTCACCCCCGAGGTGCTCGACAAGGTGATCGACGTCGAGCAGCTGCAGTCCGAGCGCGCAGGATCGTGAGCGAGATGCCGATGTCGAGCGCCCGAGACCTCCCACTGCGCAAGCACGCCCCGCGCATCCACCAGCATCCGCAACTGCACGGACGCCGTTTTGACGAGCTCGAGCAGTTGGTGCTGGCGGCGCGTGGCTTTGCCCGCGGATCGATCCGCCGCCGCGCGCTCGAGGTCGACAGCATGGCGGATCTGCACCCGGACTACTTCGCCTGGGACCTTGCAAGCGAGGGTGGCAAGCTCGGCCTGCTGAATCTCATCACGCCACGCGCCTCGGGCGGCGACGCCGACCAGTTCTGCCTGCGCATGTCGCTGGTGGCCGAGGAGATCGCGGCCGGCTGCGGCGGCATGGCGACGCTCTTCGGTGCGCACGCCCTGGGCCTGAGCCCGCTGATCGTCGGAGGCCCGTCCTTCTGGGACGGCGTGATGAAGGACGTCGCTGCAAGCGCGGGCGATGAGCGACCGCAGATCATGGCGCTGGCGATCACCGAGCCGACCGCCGGCACCGACGTCGAGCACCACGAACACATCCGCACGGCCAAGCTCGTGAGCCGCGCCGAGCGCGTGCGCGGCGGTTGGGCGATCTCGGGCGTCAAGCACTTCATCTCAAACGGCAACGTCGCCAGCTGGGTCACGGTGATCCTGGCCGCCGATCCCAAGCGGCCCTACGAGACGACGATGGGCTTCCTCGTAGACACCAGCGCCCCCGGGTTCTCCGTCACCAAGGTCGAGCACAAGATGGGTCAGCGCGGATCGCCCGCGGCAGAGCTGACCTTCGACAGCGTCTTCGTGCCCGACAAGCATGTCATCGGACGCCCCGGCGACGCGACGCCGGCCATCCAGGGCGTGCTGGCCGCCTCAAGGCCGGTCGTCGGCGGCATCGGCACCGGCATCGCGCGCGGCGCCTACGAGCGCCTGCTGGGCTGGCTTCAGAGCGACGACCCGGCCGCGGCCGGACTGCTCGATCGCCAACAGGTGCAGCTGGCGCTGGCCAAGATGTGGGAGGACATCCACCTTTCGCGCCAGGCCTACCTCGACGCCGCCACCGAGTTCGACCTGATCTCGCTGGGCAAGCTGCTGGGCCACCCGGTCACGCGCCTCGCCGGGGCGCTGCCTGCGGCCGCGCGCACCAACCGCATCGTGCGCGACCGCCTGCGCTCAGACTTTGCGCGCGGCGCGCTGATCGAGGCCATGAACTGGACGGTCGGGGACAGACCGCTGACACGCACGCTGGGCCTCTCATCGATGTCCAAGGCCCACGGCGGAGACACGGCCGTCGAGGTATGCGGGCTCGCGCTCGAAGTCGCCGGGCTCGAGTGCGGCAGCCTGCGCGCCGAGCTTGAGAAGTGCCTGCGCGACGCCAAGCTCAACCAGATCTACGAAGGGACGAACCAGCTCAACCGGCTCGAGGTCTACGACGCACTGGTCGCAGGCAACGAGCTTGAGGTGCTGGCCGACACGGTCAGGTACCACCGCAGAAGCAGCAATGCACGGGCAAGGCGCCGCGCTGCTTCGATCCAGCCCATGCCGGTCAAGGAGATGAACTGAAGATGAACACGAAGCTGCAGATCGCCGAGATCTCGATCGAGGAGCTGGGCGAATTCAAGGAAGTTGCGGCCGACTTCGCCGCCGGCGTCCCCGGCCGCGACTGGGCGGCGCTCGACGCTGGCGACGCCGAGGCCGTCGCGCGCTCCTGGCGCGGACTCTGCGAGATCGGCTTTGACCGCTGCCTTGCCGCCGAGGAGTTCGGCGGGCTGGGTCTGCCAAGTTCGGCGCTCGCCATCCTCGTCGAAGAGATCGCCACCGGCGAGGGCGGCATCGCCATGTTGATGCTGCTTTCCAACATCGCAGCCGAGGCAGTCGGCCAGACGTTTGAAGAGAGGCTGCGTCTGGCCTATCTCCCTGCCGTCGGTTCGCGAGCGCGAGACGTTCGGCTGCCGCGCCTTGAGAGTGGGGAGCTCTCGGGCGCGGCACCGTTCGCACTCGGTGCGGCCGGTGCCGACGGTTTCGTCGTAGCCTGCACAGAGGCCGGTGAGCCGGCGCTGGCGCACGTCACGGGCGATGCCGCTGGCGTTTCGATCGAACCCGTCGACGACCAGCTGGCGCTGGGCGCGGCACGCGCCGGGCGCGTGAGCTTCAACCGTGCCCGGGCGCGCAGGGTCGGCGCAGCGGCAGAGTCAGACCATGCTGAAAGCGTCCTGGCGCTCGGCGTCGCCGCGATCGCACGCGGCAGCGCCCGGCGCGCCCGAGCGCTGGCCCAGGAGTACGCCGAGAACCGCTACCAGGGCGGCGGCCAGATCATCATCCACGGCGCTGTCCGCGACATGCTGGCGCGCATGAGCGAGCGGGAGCTCGGGATTCAGCTGCCGCAGGTTGCGCCCGGCGCCGACCCGCTCGCCGTGGCGCTTGGGGTCAAGATCGCCGTCACCGATGCAGCCGTCGACTCGACGATCGACGCAATCCAGGTCTTCGGCGGCATGGGCTACATGCGCGAAACGGGGGTCGAAAAGCTGATGCGCGACGCCAAGTACTGCCAGCTCTACCCGCGCTCAAACTGGGTGCTGCGCGACGAGCTGCTTGAGCTTCAGCGGCAGGCGGCCTGAGGGACGCAGTTCAGCCTGAGTCATCGGAGACGGCATCCGTCTCACTCTCACTGTCCGACAAGCCTCAGCCTGTGGTTGCCTAGCGTGAACGTAAGGTGTGCCAGCTGCGCGCTACCGCGCGCAAACGGCTGGACGTGCCCCTCGCACGCCCAGCCGTGATTGCGCACGCTGTGTCTGTTCCGACTGTGCCTGTGCAGGCTGTGTCGGTATCCGGCTGGGTTACGCCGGCTGCTTGGCCGGGACCACGCGCATGTACGGCAGCGGGGTCTCCCA
>JBIQMF010000180.1:0-3880 GCA_044463545.1 Solirubrobacterales bacterium | reverse complement strand
CGCCTGCGCTCGCCCGAGGCACTGGCCGCGCAGGCCGGCCTGGCGCTGCTGGCGTCTCTGCCGCGACGCGAGGCTGTCGCCGAGCCGGTGACGCTGCGCGGGCGCGACGCCGAGAGCCTCGAGGGTTATCGCGTGCTTCTGGCTGCCACCGAGAACGTCGCCGGACCGCCGCTGGCCGGGGTTCTGCTCGTGACGGCCGACAGCGAGCCGGAGCTGGCCTCGGCGGCCGCCGTGAACCTCGCCATCGCAGCCGCCCGCGCCGGACACGAGACGACACTCGTCGACCTCGGCTTCAGCTCGCCCGTGCTGACGGGCCTGCTTGGTGCCGATGAGCGCGTTGGATTTGCCGACGTCGTGGCCGGACGTGCCCAACTGCGCGAGACGCACCTGCCGATCCGCGCCGGAGAAGGCGACGAACACTCGCCCGCCCCGCTGCGCTTCATCCCGGCGGGCACCGAGCTCGACGAGGCCGCCAACCTCATCGGCTCGGACGCGACGAAGTCGGCGCTTGAGCAGATCGCACAGGCCGGCAGCATCGTGATCGTGGACACCGGCTCAACCGCCGGCTCGAGCGGCTCGGTGGCCGCGTCGTCGATCGCCGACTCGACGCTGCTCGTCTGCGCCACGGACGCCAGCAGGCCGGCCGCCATCTCCGACGCAGTGCGCAGCATCACGCTTGGCCGCTCGACGCCGCTGGGCGTCGTCGCATTCAGCTGAGCCAGTCGTCCATCCGGGCTTTCCACGCTGCGCCGAAGGCGCGGCGTGATCAGCCCTGCTGGTAGACCCGCACGTAGTCGGTCTCGAGCGTCGCGCCGTTCTCGGTGCCGTAGCCGCGGCCGATGGCTGCCTGGATGATGAGGTGCATGTCCTGGTGCGGGACTGCGCCGCCGGTGTAGGTCGGGCCGGGCAGACCGTCGACGAAGACCTGCACGCTCTCGGCCGTCCAGAGCACGCCGTAGGTGTGCCAGTCGTCGGTGTAGGGGACGCCGGGCCGGCCGAAGATGTTGGTGGCCGACGAAAGGTTCTCGGCGCTGCCCCAGTGGCTTGAGAAGTACGGCGTCTTGTTGCTGGCGCTGTCGAAGAACTCGAAGATGTCGATCTCCGGCGGCCAACCCTCACCCGCGGGCAGCATCCAGAATGCCGGCCAGCAGCCGCTGCAGGACGGGACGCGCATGCGCGCCTCGACGTAGCCGTAGGTGAAGCCGAAGCGGCCGCGAGTGTTGACCATTCCGGTCGAGTGCTCGTAGCTGCCCCAGTCCGGGTGCGCGGTCATCGGCGACTGCAGCTTCTTGACCGTCTGGCGCAGCACCCCGCCGCTGACCGTGTTGTTCTCGGGCATGTACCAGGCGCCCTCAAGGATGTTGTAGGGGAATCCACCCTTCGACCACGACTGACCGCGGTCGTCGATGCGCGCCGTCGTCCAGTCGTCGCGCTGGGTCAGCCACTTGCCGGGGTCGACAGCGGCGCCGTCGAACTCATCGGAGAAGACGAGGTTCCAGTTGTCCGCGTCGTCACCGTCTGTGATCTCCTCGATACGCGGGTCGGCGACGAGGCCGCTGCCGTCATCAGAGGGGCGACTGACGAACTGCGTGCCGTCGACGTTCTGGTTGCCGCTTGCAGTGCCGGCGCGGCTGACATTGGCGACCCGCACGCTGACGCGCCGTGAAAGCTTGCGCGTGCGCTTGCCCTTGGTGCGGACCTGCGCCTTGAGCGTGAAGACGTAGCGTCCGTTGGCGAGGCGTGTGGTGTCGACCTTGACCTTGAACGGCGACCTGCGCGAGCTGGCCAGACGCGACGAGCCCAGCCACACCTCGACACGCTTGACCTTCTTCTTGAGCGTCTTCGAGAGCTTCGGCTTGAAGGTGACGGTGCGGCTCAAGGTCGCGTTCTTCTTCGGCGAGCTGATCTTGACCTTCGCGGCAGTGGCCAGCGAAGTCGCTGAGAGAGCGAAGATGACGGCCAGTCCGATTGTCAGGCAGGCACGAAGTGAACGAGAGCGAGCGCGGTGCATCGTGACCGCGATATCGGCGCTTGTACTAGACGTCCAGCAGCGATTTGGACGCCTGTTCTAGGCGTATGGACGACGATTTGGACGTATGGCCGATGCTGGGGACAAATCGCTAAAGATCTGCCGTACCCAGTGTTTGCGTCAGCGCTTCTCCTGCCAGACCCGGATGTAGTCCGTCTGCATCGACGGGGTGCCGACCGGGACGTTCCCGTCGGCCACCGAGAGCGAAAGAATCAGGTACATCGCCACGTGCGGGACCGCCGCTCCGGTGAATGCCGGCCCCGGCACACCGTCGAGGTAGGGCTGGATCTTCTTCGGCGTCCAGAGGAAGCCGTAGGTGTGGTAGCGCCGCGTGTAGTCGGTGGCAGTACCGCATGGCATCGTGAAGTAGTCGAGGTTCGAGTGGTTGACACCGTTCTCGGACCAGTGACTGGCGAAGAAGGGTCGCGGCTGGATGCGACCGTCGACGTGCATGAACTCGAAGATGTCGAGCTCGGGTGGCCAGTAACCCCCCTGCGGCAGCGTCCAGAAGACCGGCCAGCAGCCGAGGCAGGCGGGGATCTTGACGCGCGCCTCGATGTAGCCGTACCGGAACGAGAAGCGGTTGTTGCTGTTGATCGAGCTCGTCGAGATCGGGTACTTGCCGACGGGCTGCTGCGAGATGCGCTGACGCAGCGTGCCGCCGGAGACGCTCGTGTTCTGGGGCAGGTACCAGGCGTTCTCGCGGTCGTTGTAGGGGTTGCCGCCGATGATCCAGTCCTCGCGCTGATCGCTCCACTTGCTGCGGTCGAGCGTGTTGCCGTTGAAGTCATCGCGGAAGATCAGCGACCACTTCTTCTTTGACCCTGCGATCGCCGTCGGGAGCAGCGTCTTCTTCTTGGCCTTCTTCTTCTTGACCGCCGCCGTCTTGGCCTTGGGCTTGCGGGAAAGCGAGTTGTTGATGCGGATGTAGATCGAACGCGCGTACTCACAGACCTGGCGGTTGGGGCCGCTCGAGCCCTTCTTCTTGACCACGAGGCTGGCGCGCAGCACGTGCTCGCCGTTGTCGAAGCGGCGCGTGTTGATGCGGGCGCGGAACGGAGCCTTGCGGTCGACGGCGACGCGCTGACCGTCGACCCAGAACTCGACCCCCCAGACGCGCTTCAGCGCGCGCTTGGAGATTGCCGTGGTGACCGTGGTCGTTCCCGAGACGCGCTGATTGTTGCCGGGCTTGGTCAGCGCAAATGTCCCGTAGGAGGCGGCGGATGCGGCCGCAGGCAACAGCGCGGCGACCGCGAGCAGGGCGCCGGCAACGAGCAAGACTTTGACTGTTCGCAGCGGGATCATGAGCGTTGTTGGGATTGCGCGGAGCAATAGAGATACTCGATCTGATCGTCGAGGTCAAATCGACTGCTACCGGCGTTGCACTCCCAAGAACCACGTATAGCCTCTTTTGTTGCGGCGAGTCTCCCTGCGGGACCTCTCCTCGGTCTCGGCGCAGAAGACGATGAGAATCCAGCTCTGGAGCTACAACTACGCGCCCGAACCGACCGGCATCGGGCCGGTCAGCGCAACCTGGGCCGAGGCGATGGCCGCACGCGGCCACGCGGTCAGCGTCGTCGCCGCCCACCCGCACTACCCCGAGCCGGCGTGGCCGCGGCCGCCGCGGCCGGTGCGAAGGCGCGAGAACGGGATCGACGTCGTGCGCCTTCCGCTGCTCGTCGGCCGCCAGAGTGCGGCGGCCAGGATGCGCCAGGACGCCAGCTTTTCAGCGTCCCTGCTGTCTGCCCTTCCCTTCCTGCCGCGCGCCGATCTGCGCGTCGTCGTCTCGCCCTGCTTTTCGGCGCTCAGCGTGGCGCTGATCGCCGGGGCGCTGGGGCGCGTGCCGTGGCT
>JBIQMF010000179.1:0-3886 GCA_044463545.1 Solirubrobacterales bacterium | reverse complement strand
GGCAGCGCTTCCGCTACTACTTCTGACGACTGAAAGTTCTGACCCGCGAGACAGAAGGACAAATGCTCAGCGACTACCACGTGCACCTGCGGCCCGACGGCCAAGGTTCTGACTTCGCCAGTTTCATGACCGCCGAGAACGCCGCGCGCTATCGCGACGCGGCAGAGGCCAAGGGCATCAGCGAGCTCGGGGCCAGCGAACACATCTACCGCTTCAAAGAGGCCCTGACGATCTGGGACCATCCGTTGTGGCAGGAGTGGGGCGTCGACGACCTCGACGAGTACGCAGAGTTCGTGCGCTCGACCGACCTCAAGCTCGGCATCGAGGCCGACTACGTGGCCGGCCGCGAGGAGCAGATCGAAGCGGTCCTGGCCTCGCAGCAGTGGGACTACGTGCTGGGTTCAGTGCACTTTCTTAAAGAGGCGGCGCTGGACATGGAGAGATACGACATCTGGCGCAAGTCGCTCTCGGCCGACGAGATCTGGAAGCAGTACTTCCTGACCCTCGCCGACGCCGCTGCCAGCGGCCTCTACGACATCATGTCCCACCCCGACCTCGTGAAGATCTGGGGCAGTGGCCGCCCCGCACCGGAGCGCGACGTGCGTCACTATTACGAGCCCGCCGTCGAAGCCTTTGCCGCCGCCGGGGTGACGGTCGAGATCTCAACGGCCGGCCTGCGCAAGCCCGTCGGCGAGATCTATCCGGCGTCAGGCTTCATCGAGATGTGCATCGACGCCGGTCTTGAGTTCGCGCTCTCCTCGGATGCCCACGAGCCTGGGCACGTCGGCTACGGCTACGACGAAGCCCGCGCTCTGCTCGACGAGCACGGGATCGACCGGCTGGCGACCTTCGGCGCGCGTCAGCGGACGATGGAGCCGGTCGGTTGAGCCAGCCGCCGCGCACCGGGCTGGGCTGGGACACACACCGATTGGTCGAGGGTCGGCCGTTGGTGGTCGGCGGGGTGACGATCGAGCACACGCACGGTCTGCTCGGCCACTCAGACGCCGACGTGCTCACGCACGCAGTGGCCGACGCGGTGCTGGGCGCGGCTGCTCTCGGTGACATCGGCACGCACTTCCCCGACAGCGACCCCGAGTATGCCGGGGCCGACTCATTGGAGCTGCTGGCGCGCTGTCGCGAGCTGATTGCCGAGCGCGGCATGAGCGTCGTCAACATCGACGCCACCGTGATCGCCGAGGCCCCGCTGATGGGTGCCTACCGCGGCCAGATGGTCGACAATCTCGCGGGCGCATTGTCTGTCGCCCGAGATGCCGTCAACGTCAAGTACACGCGGGGCGAGAAGATGGGCTACCTCGGGCGCTCCGAGGGGATGGCTGCGATGGCCGTGGCGACGCTCACGGGTGCGGCTCGATGAGCGAAGTACGGGCCCGATTTGCGCCTTCGCCGACGGGCCTGTTGCACGTCGGCTCCGCGCGCACCGCACTGCTCAACCATCTCTTCGTACGCGCCGCCGGCGGCCAGCTGTTGCTGCGCTTTGACGACACCGATGCCGGGCGCTCAGACGCGACGCTCGAGGCCGGGATCCTCGAAGACCTGCGTTGGCTGGGCATCCAGTGGGACGCCGGCCCGGTACGCCAGTCGGAGCGCTCAGAGCGCTACGCGGCGGCTCTTGAGAAGCTTCCCGTGGTGCGACAGGGCGATGCCTACGAGTTCGCAGGCCGCGTGATCGCCCGCTCTGACGGCACGCCGCTCTACCACCTGGCGACGGCCGTCGACGACCTCGAGGACGGCATCACCCACGTCCTGCGCGGGCGCGACCACCTGCCCAACACCGAGTTTCAGATCAAGCTCATCGAAGCCCTGGGTGGCGAGCCGCCCCGCTACATCCACGCACCGCTGCTGGTCTTCGCCGGCGGCGCCAAGGTCTCAAAGCGCGACGGCGACGCCGGGACGATCGCCGACCTGCGCGGGCGCGGCTTTCCGGCCGCCGCAGTGGCCAACGCCTTGGCGCTGTCGCTGGCCGATTTCGGTACCGACGAGCTGATGCTCTCGCTCGACGCTGTGGTGGCTCGCTTCGACGTCGCCCGGCTGCACTCGGCCGACTCGCAGTTCGATCTCGACAAGCTGGCCTGGCTCTCCGGGCAGCACATCCGCGCCATGGACGACCAGGCGCTGGCCGCAGCGCTCAGCGAGTTCGGAGCGCCCGAGCTCCCGGCGGCGGCGCTGACTGCGGCCCGTACGGGCGGCGACAACCTTGTCGCCTGTGCCGAGACGGCCGAGCTGCTGGTCAATCCACCGCCGCCCGACGATGACGCGCTGGCCGCGATGGCCGAGACCGAAGTGGGTCTGGCCTACGCCGTGCTTGATGAGTTGATCGACGAGTGGCCGCCGACGGCCGAGGCGGCCCAGCGCGCCTTCACTGAACTCAAGGGTGAACTGCGGCGCGACGGATACGACGTCGGTGTCTGCCTGCGTGGCCTGCGCGCCGTGATCAGCGGCCGCACCTGGGGCCCCGAGTTCCCGTTGCTGCTGGCCTGTGTCTCGAAGTCGCGCTGGGAGAACGCCGGCTACTGAAGCCGATCCGGCCTCCTGCCGCCGACGGGAAGCGGCACGCTGTTCGACCGGCACGGAGCGCCCCTCAGCGCATAGTCTTCTGCGTCATGATGACGCGCCAGATCCGACTCCACGACACGCTCACCAACTCGGTGCAGCCGCTCGAGCCACGCGACCCGGGCAAGGTCTCGATCTATGCCTGCGGTCCGACGGTCTACTCGCGGGTCCACATCGGCAACGCGCGACCGTTTGTCGTCTTCCTGCTGCTCAAGCGCTTTCTCGAGCACGAGGGCAACGAGGTCACCTACGCCGTCAACGTCACCGACGTCAACGACAAGATCTACGTCGCGGCGCGTGAGGCCGGGGTGCCGAGCGCCCAGCTGGCCGCCGAGATGACGCAGGCATACTTCGACGACACCTCAGCGCTGGGCCTCGGGCGTCCCGACCACGAGCCGCTTGCGACTGGTGCGATCGCCGAGATCATCGACCTCATCGAGGCACTGATCGAGCGCGGGCATGCCTATGAGAGCGGGGGGGACGTGTACTTCTCGGTCGCGTCCTACGCGCAGTACGGCGAGCTCTCAAACCGCGACTCGGACGCGATGGATCAGGGCGACGAGGACAACTCGCTGAAGCGCGACGCGCGCGACTTCGCGCTCTGGAAGGCGCAGAAGCCGGGCGAGGACACGGCCTGGCCGTCTCCCTGGGGCGATGGACGCCCGGGCTGGCACATCGAGTGCTCGGCGATGAGCGAGACGGTGCTGGGCAACAACTTCGACATCCATGGCGGCGGCATCGATCTCGTCTTCCCGCACCACGAGAACGAGTGCGCGCAGACGGCTGCCGGTCGCGGCCAGCCGCTGGCCCGTATCTGGATGCACAACGGCATGGTGCGCTTTGACGGCGAGAAGATGAGCAAGTCGCTGGGCAACATCTGGCAACTGCACGAGGCGCTCAAGACCTTCGAGCCGAGCACGCTGATCATGTTCTTCGTCAGCGGCCACTACCGCGCGCCGATCGAGTGCACCGAGTCGACGCTGGCCCAGGCGGCTGCAAACGTCGACCGCCTGCGCGAGCTGGCGGCGCGGCTCGGCGAAGGCGAAGATCCCGCTCTGGGAGCGGCCTCTGAGCGCTTCTTCGACGCGCTCGCGGACGACTTCAACACGCCCGCCGCGATGTCAGAGGTCTTCAGCTGGGTGCGCGAGGCGAATCGCCGCATCGACGGCGGCGAAGCCGTCGGCGGCCGTGCGCAGCTGGCCGAGATGCTGACCGTTCTGGGCCTTGAGAGCGTCTTTGAAGCGGCGGGCGCAGACGATCAGCCGGATTCAGCAGCGCTGAGCCTGCTCGAGGCGCGTCAGGCTGCCAGGGCCGA
>JBIQMF010000178.1:0-3909 GCA_044463545.1 Solirubrobacterales bacterium | reverse complement strand
CGTCCCTGGGCGATCCCAACTAGATCACGCCATTCTCCGCGAGGACGCACAGCTGCTCGATCGCCATGTACTCCTGCGAGCCGGCGATGGCATTCGAGAGCTCCTGGTAGATGCGATTGCCGAGGATGTTCTCGTAGGTCTCGGTGTCGGGCGCGTAGCGCAGGATCAGGTCGTCGAAGGTGCGTTTGGGGTCGAGCATGGCCGCGTGCAGCTCGCCCGTCAGCTCGATCCCCAGCGGTGTGAAGATCTCCGGGTTCACGGCACGTAGTTCCGTGCCTAGCTCGGCCAGTCCCAGTGAGTCGGCCAGGCGTTTGGCCGGGTCAATCGTCAGCACGGCGACCTTGAGACCGCGAGCTGCCATACCGATGGCGATCGAGGCGCTTGTGGTGGTCTTGCCGACGCCACCGGAGCCGGCGCAGACGACGACGTCGAGTCCGTCGAGCTCGTGCGCCAGGTCCATCAGGACTCCTCCGTGCGCGCCACGCGCGCGAACTGTTCGGCCAGGTCATCAGCCAGCTTGTCGGCGAGCTCACCAAGTTCTGCGCGGCCGATCGCCTTCTCGTAGATGAACGGCAGGTCGATCACCGGTCGGCCGAGTTCGTCTGCCAGCCGTCCGCGTTGGTCGGCCTGCCGCGCCTGGCGCTCGGACTGCAGGATCGCCGCCTCGATCGGTGCCACCGGGTTCTCGAGTGACTTCAGTTCGGCGATCTCGCCGGCCTCGAAGTACTTCGGCTCGAGTGCGTTGACGACCGTCAGCGAGAGGTCGAGACCGACGCGGTCCTGCAGCTCGGAGCGCAGGTCGAGCGTTTCGTTGACGGGCATCTCCTCGGCGGTGGCGACGGCGATGATCGCTGTCACGTCCGGGTCGTGCAGGAACGACTGGATGTAGCCGGCCTGGCGGTGGATCGGCCCGACGCGCGCGATCTTCTTGAAGGTCTCGGGCGCTTCGAGCATGGCCAGCGCGTGTCCGGTGGCCGGCGCGTCGACGATCACGAGGTCGTAGGGCTCGGTCTTCTTCTTCAGGCGGTCGGGCTGGGCCAGCTCCCAGACCTTGCCGATCGTCACGAGTTCGGCGAGTCCGGGCGTGGCGGCGGCGAAGTAGTCGAAGATGCGGTTCTTGAAGAGCATGTCGTAGACGGCGCGCACCTTGATCTGCAGCAGCAGGTACTCCTCGATGGCGTTCTGCGGATCGACGGTGATGGCGTGGAGGTCGGGCACGAGCTCGACCTCTTCAAAGCCTCGCGGTGCGACGTTGAAGAGGCTGTGCAGGCGCTCGCGCGCGTCCAGCTCGCAGACGATCGTGCGCAGCCCGTGACGTGCCGCCGCAAGCCCCAGAGCGGCCGCCACCGTCGTCTTGCCGACGCCGCCCTTGCCGGTCACGAACAGCAGGCGGTGCTCAAACAGGTCTGTCGGCGGGGCGGGGGTGGCCGGTCCTGACATCACGCGCAGGCTACCGAGGATGGCGCAGTCTCCCGTGTGAATTCGTCCAGATACCCACAAATCACCCGCGCGGGCGGCGCGGCGGCGCAGACCGCGGCAGGCTGGAGTTTTCGCCTGTGGGCTCACCCGCAGGGCGCACGTGATGGCGCGATCCCGCTTTCAGAGCGGAAATCCGCCATGAGCTTGTTGCAGGAATCACACCTGTCACTGCGAAAAGGCCCACATGGAGGCCTCTCCCGGCCCTCCGCAACCGACTTTTCAACGCCCTCCGCACCAGGAGCCTTGCCGCACCATGACTGACAACACGCAGAACGCAGCCGAGACCAAGCCCGCCAAGAAGGCCAAGGTCATCGCCTTCGCCAACCAGAAGGGCGGCGTCGCCAAGACGACGACGACGCTCAATCTCTCTGCGGCCTTCGCCGAGGAGGGCCACAAGGTGCTCTGCATCGACATGGACCCGCAGGGCAACCTGACGATGTCGCAGGGCGTGGACCCCGACACCGTCGAGACCTCGATCTACGACGTGCTCGTGAACAAGGTGCCGATCAGCGAGATCATCGTCGAGCGCGAGATCGACGTCGCCGTCGCCTCGATCGACCTGGCCGGTGCCGAGATGGCGCTCTCGACCCAGATCGGGCGCGAGCGTGCCCTCGACAAGGCGCTCGATGAGGTGCGTGACCGCTATGACTTCATCTGCATCGACACTCCGCCGAGCCTTGGTCTGTTGACGATCAACGCACTGACCGCCGCTGACAAAGTTATTGTTCCTGTGCAGTGTGAGTACCTCTCGATGAGGGGTCTCATCCAGCTGCAGAACACTCTGGAGATGATCCGCGAGAATCTCAACCCGGATGTCGACATCGAGGGAATCCTTCCGACCCTCGTCGACTCACGCACGCTTCACGCCAAGGAAGCGATCGAGCTCCTCGAAGAGAACTTCGGCGACCGCGTCTTCGCCTCACGCATCAAGAAGACGATCCGCTTCGCCGAGGCTCCCGTGAAGGGCATGTCCGTCCTCAAATATGACCCCGACAGCGTCGCCGCGCAGTCCTACAGAGAGCTGGCCAAGGAGGTCATCGCGCATGGCAGTTAACGAAGACAACCAGGGCGACGGCCGCTCCCAGGAGCAGGGCAAACCAGTCGTGAACAAGCGCGCCAGCATGCGCGAGGGTCCGCTGGCCGCACTCTTCCGCAAGACCGAGCCGGCACCCGAGCCCGAGGCGGCACCTGAGGCCGAGGCGGCCGCAGCGGCAGCCGAGGCCGCGCAGACTGCTGCCGCCCAGCCTGCTGCCGCCCAGCCCGAGCCAGCTCAGTCCCAGCCCGTCCAGCCCGAGCCTGAGCAGCCCGCGCCCCGCACACCAGCCGCCGAGCGCGAGGCCAACACGACGGCCTCGGACGTGCCGGCCAAGGAACGCCTCAAGCGCGTCTTCGACATGGCCACGGGCAAGGGCGACGAGATCATCGACGGCAACTCCGACCAGCCGCCGGCGGCCCACTACGGCCGCAACATCCCCGATCCTTCGAGCCACGCATTCCAGCCTGCGCCGCAGGGCGTCGTCACGCCCGTGCTGCGCGTGGTCGGGGTCGGTGGCGCCGGCGTCAACGCCGTCGACCGCATGATTGAGGCCGGCGTGACGGGCGTCGAGTTCGTGGCCATCAACACAGACATGCAGTCGCTGCAGGGCTCTGCGGCCGACGTCAAGCTGCACATCGGCGCCGACATCACGCGCGGTCTCGGCGCTGGCGCCGACCCCGAGCAGGGCGCGCGCGCGGCCGTCGCCGACTACGACGCCATCAAGCGCGTGCTGCGCGGCAGCGACATGGTCTTCATCACCGCCGGCGCCGGCGGTGGAACCGGTACCGGCGCCGCGCCGATCGTCGCGCGCATCGCGCGCGAGGTCGAGGCGCTCACCGTCGGCATCGTGACCACCCCGTTCGGCTTTGAGGGCACGCGTCGCAAGGGTGCTGCCCAGCTCGGCGTCGAGGCACTGGCCGACGAGGTCGACACGCTGATCGTCGTGCCCAACGACCGTCTGCTGGCGATTCTCGACAAGGACACTTCGATGGTCGAGGCCTTCGGCGTTGCCGACGACGTGCTGCGCCAGGGCGTGCAGGGCATCTCTGACCTCGTCACGCTGGCGGGGCTCATCAACATCGACTTCGCCGACGTGCGCACGATCATGTCCGACGCAGGCCAGGCCCTGCTGGGCATCGGCATGGGTACAGGCAGCGCCGACACGCGCAGCGTCGAGGCGGCCGAGCAGGCCGTCAGCTCGCCTTTGCTCGAGACCTCGATCGAGGGTGCTCGCGCCATTCTGCTCTCGATCACCGGCGGCCCCGACCTCTCGCTGTGGGAGGTCAACGAAGCCGCCAAGATCGTCCAGGAGGCGGCGCACCCCGAGGCCAACATCATCTTCGGCGCCATGGTCGATCCGACCTTGACCGACCAGGTCTGGGTCACCGTGATCG
>JBIQMF010000177.1:0-3959 GCA_044463545.1 Solirubrobacterales bacterium | reverse complement strand
GAGAGGCGTCCGGCCGGGACCCTGATGCGCGCGTGGGTGGAGCGGACGTGGGCGCGCAGTTTGCCGGCGACGATCACGTCGTAGCCGATCAGATCCTGATCGACGGCACGGCTCCAGGAGAAGCGCACAACGCCGCGCCGCCCCTTGATGCGCACGCGCTTGCCCGGGTTCCTGAGTTTGAACGAGCGCGGCGCCACGCCGCGACGAGGGGGCGCTCCCGCGGTTGCTCCGGCGGCGGACAGAGCGCCGGCGGCGTCGGCCACGCCGCCGCTTGCGACCTTGCCCGAAAGGGCAGAGCTCTGCCGCGTTCCACGCACGACTGCTGCGGCCACGGCGTCCGCGCCGAGGCCGGGCCGCCACGAGCGCACGAGCGCGGCGATGCCGGCCACGTGGGGGGCTGCCATCGACGTGCCGCTCATCGCACCGATGCCGGAGCCGACGGTGCTGAAGATCCCGACGCCGGGCGCGGCGAGTGCGACGTTGCTGCCGTAGTTGGCAAAGTGCGGCAGCGCGTCGAGGCGGTCGCTGGCCGTCACCGAGACGAGATTTGCGAGCCGTAGGGCGGCGGGGTAGACGGGGCGCGCGCTGCTGTTCCTGCCGTTGTTTCCGGCCGCCGCGACGACCGTGATGCCGGCCGCCCCGGCCCGCGCCAGGGCGTCGCGCAGCGCCGGGGAGTAGTCTGGCCCGCCCCAGCTTGCATTGATCACGTCGACGCGATGGCGGATTGCAAAATCGATGGCTTCGACGGCGTCGGCAATCGTGCCGTTGCCCGCAGCGTCGAGGAACCGCAGCGCCATCAGGCGAGCTCCGGGGGCGACACCGGCTCCGGCAACGCCGTTCCCGGCCGCGGCGGCAATCGTCCCCGCGACGTGCGTGCCGTGGCCGTTCGGGTCCTGTGGGTGACCGTCGCGATCGATCCAGTCGGCGCCGTGGACGTTGTCGACGAAGCCGTCGTTGTCGTCGTCGATGCCGTTGCCCGGGATCTCGCCGGGGTTGACCCAGAGGTTCGCTGCAAGGTCAGGGTTGCTGAGGTTCACGCCGCCGTCGAGCACGGCGACCACACTGCCGGCCCCCGTCGACACGCTCCACGCCTCGGGGGCGTGCACGCGCAGGAGCCCCCAGAGCTGGCCGCCGGCCAGGAGTGGGTCGTCGCCTGCGGCCAAGGAGCTGACGGTGTGGTTGGGTGTCGCGTAGCGCACGCCGTCGGTGCGCTCGAGTTGCGCGGCGACGTCGCTGGCCCGGTGGCCGGGCTCGACATCGACGACGAGCATGCCCCCCGGCAGGCTCTCTGCAGCGCGGGCGTCGTTGTTGCCCACGACTGCGCGGGCCTCGCGCGCCGAGGTGCCGGACTCAAAGCTGACGATGAGCTGCTGCGGCGCGGATTCTGCGTGCACGCCGCAGGGCAGCGCGGCCAAGAGGAGGACGCTGAGGATCGCCGAGATGAGCAGGGCAGCTGGGCGCAGCGCGGCGACGAGCGGGCCGGGGGATAGTGTGCCGGGCGGGTGCACGAGTCTGTTGTCGTGCACGCCGGCGCGACTCCTTATCTGCAGCGCCACCTCAGTGGACGAATGTTCGATGCAAAGACAAGTGGGACTGCACCGTGAGCGAGGCGCTTGTCGATGCGCTCTGGCAGCGGCTTGCACGCCTCGATGTGGCAGCAGACGCGCCGCTCCTGGTGATGCTCTCTGGCGGCGGCGACTCGACAGCCTTGCTGCTGGCGCTGGCCCAGCGCGCGCAGCCCAGTCAGCTGCATGCATTGCACGTCAACTACGGGCTGCGCGGCCGGAGCAGCGAGGCCGACGCAGAATTCTGCGCCGGTCTCTGCCGCACCCACGGAGTTGCGCTCACGCAGATCGACGCCGCAGGGGAGCCCCGCGGCAACCTGCAGGACTGGGCGCGCAAGCTGCGCTACGAAGAGGCCGAGCGGCAGGCCGAGCGGCTCGGTCCCCAGGCTGTGATCGTCAGTGCACACACGGCCGACGACCAGGCGGAAACCGTGCTCTACCGGCTCTTCGCGTCGCCGGGGAGGCGTGCGCTTGCCGGCATCCCCGCGCGGCGCGGGCGCATCGTGCGCCCGCTGCTGGACACGCGCCGGGGCGAACTGCGCCGGTGGCTCACGGCGCGCGGCCAGGAGTGGCGAGAAGATGCCAGTAACGCCGACCCGCGCTTTGCCCGCGTGCGCGCACGCGCGCTGCTCAAGGCAGCCGAAGAGCTGCACCCGGCGGCCGTCGCAAACCTCCTGCAGACGACGGCGGACCTTGCCGCCGAGGGCCGCGTGCTTGATGCGCTCGTCGCCGAAACCATCGCCGCCGCCAGCAGCCAAGGGGGAGCGGCGATCGAGCTCGCGGCGCTGGCCGAGTTGCCAGAAGCCCTGGGCGGCGCCGCGCTGCGCAGCTTTGTCGAGCAACAGAGCGGTCACCCCGTACCCAAGGCCGTCCGCGCACTGCCCGAGGCGCTGCGCCTTGCGCAGTCGCACGAGCCGCGCGAGTTGCAGATCGAAGGCGCGCGCCTGGCCGTCCATCGCGGCCTGCTGCGCGTGGTCGCGGAGTCCTGAGCGGCCACTCGCCACGCGCCGCAGTCGCCCCCTACACTGAGCGTTCCGTGACGCCCCGTCAACAGATCGGCGAGATCCTCGTGCAGCCCGATGACCTGCAGCAGCGCATCCGTGCGCTGGCCGACGAGATCAACCGCGACTATGCCGGGCGGCAACTGCTGCTCGTGGGCGTGCTCAAGGGGGCCGTCTTCTTCCTGGCCGACCTGATGCGTCAGCTCGAGGTCGACTGCGAGCTTGACTTCATGGCCGTCTCCTCCTACGGCTCGAGCACCGAGTCCTCGGGCGTCGTCCGCATCCTCAAGGACCTCGACACCCCGATCGAGGGGCGCGACGTGCTCATCGTCGAGGACATCGTCGACTCCGGCCTGACGTTGTCATACCTGATGAAGAATCTCTCGGCGCGTGACCCGGCGTCGCTGGCCGTCTGCGCGCTGCTCGTCAAGCCCGACCGTTTCAAGGTCGAGCCCGAGCTCCGTTACATCGGATTTGAGATCCCCGACCGCTTCGTCGTCGGCTACGGACTCGACCACGCCGAACAGCTGCGGAACCTGCCGTTCGTCGCCGCACTGAACACTTGACCGCCCGCTACCGAATCACTGGTAGCCTGCATTTCCAAAGGTTTTCGCCCTGATGAATCCAACGGCCAAACGCGCGCTGGTACCGATCCTGCTCCTCATTCTGGTGGTCTTTCTGGTCACGAGAATGATGGCCCCTGCCGACGACAAGCAGGCCCAGACCTTCGGTGACTTCTCTGCCCAACTGGCCGCCGGTGAAGTCTCCAAGGTCGTCATGGACACGGCCAACAACAGCCTCCAGGTCACGCGCAGCAACAAGAGCCTGCCCGAGAACGAGCGCATCTACAAGACGGCCTACCCGCCCGAGTACGCGACAGTTCTGACCGAGCAGATCAAGGACCAGCAGAAGGAGCAGGGCGCGGCCAAGCTGGGCTTCGACGTCAAGCCGTCCAACCGCAACTCGATCGGGAGCATCATCACGCTGTTCCTGCCGATCCTGCTGCTGCTGGCCTTCTGGCTCTTCATCTTCGGCCGCATGCAGGGCGGCGGCGGATCGCGCGTGATGAGCTTCGGCAAGAGCCGCGCGAGGCGCATGAGCGCAGACACCCCGAAGATCACCTTCAAGGACGTGGCCGGGGTCGATGAGGCCGTCGAGGAGCTGCAGGAGGTCAAGGAGTTTCTCGAGGACCCGCGCCGCTTCCAGGCGCTGGGCGCGCGCATCCCCAAGGGTGTGCTGCTCTTCGGACCGCCCGGTACCGGCAAGACGCTGCTGGCCCGCGCCATCGCCGGCGAGGCCGGTGTGCCCTTCTTCAGCATCAGCGGATCAGACTTCGTGGAGATGTTCGTCGGCGTCGGCGCCAGCCGCGTGCGCGACCTCTTCGAGCAGGCCA